>CAMJAO010000259.1 GCA_946403615.1 uncultured Prevotellaceae bacterium | reverse complement strand
TCGAAGCCGCCGGTAGAGAAACTGATGCGGTCCACCATGTCGGGATTGATGATAGAAAGACCTTCTTGTTGGCCGCTGCGTACCAAGAACGGACGGAATATCTCCACATTATTTATATAGGCGCTATTCTCGTCATAACTTCCGCCACGCACATTATATTGTGACGACATCTCATCGTGGCTGCTCACTCCGGCCTGCGACTGAATCAGTTCTTCGATGGCATTGCCCGAGGCAGATGGCGTTGTCTTGGCGTCTTTTATCTTCAACTCCTGATTCTGTCCGGTCTGGCGTCGTTCTCCCACAACAGTCACTTCAGCCATTTCTTCTTCTGCTTCATATAGTTGTATCTGAAGTGTCTGCTTGCCTTTCGGACGATGTAGCACCCGGTATTTTGTCTTGTAACCAATCATGGAGAAACGGATAGGAACACTGTCGGCAGAGGTGAGCGTCATCGAGAATTCCCCTTTCAAATCCGTAAACGTTACTTTGCCCTGGCTGGTGGCAGCCACAGTCACCAGTTCAATCGGACTCATGTTTTGGTCCATCACCTTGCCGTGCAAAGTAAAGGACTGGGAGCGCACTTGATAGGGGAGGAGTATCAAGAGCGATATAATAGTAAACAAATATTTTGTTTTCATCCCTTAAATAACGGATTGAAGGCTCCTTTATTGTGTCGGTAACCGGCAAACTCGCTATTCGCGGTTAATCCAATTGAGTAAACGGTTCATTCCTCGCAAAGAACAGCGGAACCATCGGTAAGTGCTCGCTGGTTTTCCTTGAAAACGGAGGATAAACTCACGCTGGGGATTCTTGCGGAAGGGTAGTCCGACATTCATAAAATGCAGATGCCCACAACCATGCTCATGGGAATCTTCCAAGGCATGCCAGACTGTCATCAGATGAGGATGCTGCAAGGGGAAAGATTTACGTTTTGACGCAAGATACCATAGATAGGCGTCACCTTGTGAATAAACGACAGTGCATACACCTATCACTTTTTGTTTATAACGGGTAATATACAATTGATGTGTCCCAACTTTTTGAAGTTCCTCGAAAAATTTTTGCTTGGGGACAAAACGCTGAAACTTAAACCGATAGAAACTTTTTAGTATCTTATAAAAAGCGTCCAAGTCTTCTTGACTTTTAACCGATTCTGTTGTCACCCCCGCTTCTTGAAGATTGCTGATACGATTGCGCATCTTTTCTGTCAGACGATCTATCGGTGGCATACTTTGCAGGTTGTTGTCAATCTGCATCCAACGGATAGGGAAGTATGAAAACTTCCTGAACACCTTATAGCCGAACATCTTTCTACTGATGTTACTGAACTCGATGTATAGACATAACTTACGTTTGAATTTGCGGGTTACAGCCTCTACCATCAGTTCAAAAAGACGCATTTGTTCAGTATGACTGTCAGATTCGTATTGCCCCTCACCGTAGATACGCCCGACGGAGTATAGATATGGGGGCAACCATGAGCCTCGGCGGTTGATCATGGCAAGCAAATGTGACTCTATACGTCCTGTGTCGTCGGTCACTATCACCATATAGGGATAAGAGCCTGGCGTTTGTTCAAGAATTTTGAATAACTCCACGCTGTGAAAAAAATCCCTGCATTCCATGTCAGGGAGGTCACTGCTTCTGGTGATGATTTGTACTTGCGACATGCTATGACGCTATTTCGCTACAAATTTAGATATTTTTTTTCTCAAACAAAGCGCTTTCTCCGTTTTTTTATGTATGTTTGCATAAAAATTCAATGACAGAGCACATTGTCTTCATTTTCATTTATCTTATATGAACGCGGATATATTATTTATGTCAAGAAGGAGTTGCCGAGAATTTAACGGTCGGCAAATAGATGCCGGGAGCGTCGAAACAATTCTTAAGCCGGCTCTTCTGGCTCCCTCTTCGATGAATAGGCATACTACTCGTTTTGTTGTGGTTGACGACGAAATGACCCTTCAAAAACTTGCTGACGCAAAAGAAAAAGGGAGCGCTTTTGTCAAGGATGCGGCTATGGCGGTAGTGG
The DNA here is from genome assembly GCA_946403615.1 of uncultured Prevotellaceae bacterium. Lineage (GTDB taxonomy): Bacteria > Bacteroidota > Bacteroidia > Bacteroidales > Bacteroidaceae > Prevotella. Next base: position 1,471 of record CAMJAO010000259.1, on the reverse strand, counting down.
TTATCGACAATCCACAGGACAATGATTGTTGGGTAGAAGATGGCTCTATCGCAGCCTTTGCTATGCAATGTCAGGCGCATGATTTGGGCGTAGGGTCTTGCTGGGTGCAAATCAGGGGGCATTATCTTCCTGATGGCCCCAAGTCGGAACAAGTGGTGAGGGGAATACTTGAATTGCCCGATGAAGACAATGTTTTGTGCGTAATCGCGTTCGGTATTCCTGCTGAGCCGTTGGAATCTCATAATGAAGATGAATTGAAATGGGAAAATGTCAAAATCGGGTAGTTAGTTATACTCCATTTTTCCCAGATCCACCATCATATCAATATACTTTTCTCAATAATGAAAATAACTCTGATAGGTGCCGGTAATTTGGCTACCAACTTAGGAAAGGCATTGTTTCATGCGGGTCATGAGATTTTGCAAGTGTATAGCCGTACATACGAGTCGGCTGAACCCTTGGCTGCAATATTGGACAGTCAACCGATCGTGGATTTGTCTCTACTTACGTCTAAAGCCGATGTTTATATTATTGCAGTGAAGGATAGTGTGCTTATGCACTTGCTGCCCGATGTGTGTGCTGTTAATCCCGAGGCGGTGTTTGCTCATACGGCAGGCAGCATGCCGATGGATTGTTTCAGGGGTATTGCTTGTCATTATGGTGTCTTTTATCCCATGCAGACATTTAGCAAGTCGAGGGAGGTGGATTTCTCTGTCATACCTTGTTTTTTAGAGGCAAACGATGAGAAGGCTTCTCAATTGTTGAAAATAATGGCGGAAAGTGTCAGCAAAAATGTCAGGTACCTTTCCTCTGAAAAACGGAAGTACATGCATTTGGCGGCAGTTTTCGCATGCAATTTCACCAATCATTGCTATGCGTTGGCTGAAAAGGTCTTAAAGAAATGCGATTTACCTTTCCAAGTATTATTACCATTGATAGATGAGACGGCAGCCAAAGTGCATGACCTTTCGCCGCAACAGGCACAAACCGGCCCGGCTGTTCGTTATGACACAAACGTGATAAATGCTCAGGCACGACTCCTTTCTGATAATTCTGGCCTACAAGATATATACGAACAATTGAGTAAGAGTATTCACCTAACAACCATACAAGAGAATGATTAATTATGATTTGAAAAAAATACGCGCGTTGATTTTTGACATCGATGGTGTGTTGAGCAGCGAGACCGTGACAATGTCGATTGACGGCGAACCCATGCGCACTGTCAATATCAAAGACGGGTATGCCATACAACTCGCACAAAAGGTGGGTTTACGTATCATCATTATGACTGGGGGCAATACACCGAGCATTAAGGCACGCTATGAACGTTTGGGCGTTGAGGATATTTACATGAAATGTGCCGTTAAAATTAAAACTTATGAGGATGTGTTGCGAAAATACGGTTTACGCGACGATGAGGTGATTTATATGGGCGACGATATTCCTGATTATGAGGTGATGAAATGCT
>CAMJAO010000258.1 GCA_946403615.1 uncultured Prevotellaceae bacterium | reverse complement strand
GTGGCAATTGACATTCGAGGAGAACGGCAGAGAGATGAGAACAACCGAACTGAGCAGTTGGACAGAATCGACAGATTCCGCCATTGCCTGTTATTCCGGTCACGTGCGATACGAGACCACTTTCCGCCACAAAGGAAAGGGTGAGACGTGGATAGATTTGGGCGATGTGCATGACATAGCCACTGTGTATGTGAACGGGATAGCCTGCGGAACAACATGGGCGCCCCCCTATCGCGTGGATATCAGCAAAGCCGTAAAACGAGGAAAGAACACCCTGCGCATCGACGTGGTGAACACATGGGCGAACGCGCTGTTGGGCTCCGACAGCGGGACTCCACCGTTTGAAGGCATCTGGACCAACGGCAAATACCGCCGGGCAGAAAAAACACTGTTGCCAGCAGGAATCATTGGAAAGGTGATGATTGAATATTGAGGAACAAGGAGAGAGGCAAGGAGCAAGAGATATGCCAAGGACACTAAGCCCTCTGCCCTAAACACTAAACCCTCTACCCTAAACACTAAACATTAAATAAACGATATGTTGAAAAGAATTATTATAGGCGTCTTGGCATTTGCCAGTCTGCAAGCAAGCGCGAAAGTAGAGTTGCCAAAGATGTTTGGTGACGGGATGGTGATGCAACGTGAGACGAACGCATGGCTATGGGGTACAGCCCGCAAGGATGCACGCGTGAAAATCACCACCTCGTGGAACGGTAACACATATACCGTGATGGCCGACGGCAAAGGACATTGGCGACAGGCAGTGAGCACTCCTGCGGCAGGTGGTCCCTACTCCATCACTTTCGATGACGGCGAGAAAACAGCCATCCATGACATCCTCATCGGCGAGGTATGGATTTGCAGCGGTCAGAGCAATATGGAGATGACGATGAAAGGATTCAAGGGCCAACCCGTGGAAAACGCCATCGCCGACGTGATGCACAGCAGCGATGATGGATTGCGGATGTTCACAGTGAAGCGCAACAGTCAGTTTGCCCCAGTTGACACGGTCAGTGGCAGTTGGAAGAAAGCATCACCCGCCCATGCGCGAGATTTCAGCGCCACCGCCTATTATTTCGGTCGCGAACTGCGTCAAGTGCTCGGTGTGCCCGTAGGACTGATTGTCACATCATGGGGCGGCAGTGCTTGTGAGGCATGGATGCGGGCAGAATGGTTGCGCGCCTTCCCCGATGCGAAGATACCACAAACGCCCGAAGACGTGAAATCACCTAACCGCACTCCGACTGTATTGTATAACGGTATGTTAAAGCCTCTGATAGGATACACCATGCGCGGAGTGATCTGGTATCAAGGCGAGGACAATGTGCCGCGCTACGCCACCTATGCAGACATGTTGAGTAAGATGATACGAGGTTGGCGCAGCGAGTGGGGAGAAGGTGATTTCCCCTTCTATTACTGTCAGATAGCTCCCTATGACTATGACCTCATCGATTGGCATGTCAACAGCGCGTTGCTGCGCGAACAACAAGCGAAGGTGGAGAAAATGGTAGAAAATACCGGTATGGCGGTGCTGATGGACGCCGGGCTGGAATATGGTATTCATCCGAGAAAGAAATACGAGGCAGGGCTGCGTTTGGCGATGCTGGCGTTGGGAAATACCTATGGAGTGGAAGGAATCCCCGTGACAGCGCGGTATGAAGGCATGGACATACAAGGCGACACCGCCGTGGTGCGCTTTGAGCGTTCCAAGGAATGGATTTATTTCGACAAGGGAACGACAAGCGATTTGTTTGAGATAGCCGGGGAAGACCGCGTGTTCCATCCTGCAAAGGTATGGACCGCGCGCAACCGATTGTATGTGCGCAGCGATGCGGTGAAAAAGCCTGTCGCCGTTCGCTATGCTTTCAAGAACTGGGTTGTAGGCGACCTGTTTTGCGACGGATTGCCAGTCAGTTCATTCAGGACGGATGAGTGGTGATTATATAGATTTGAGATTTGAGGTTTGAGATTTGAGGTGTAAAGATAAGAGATAGAATTGTTAAAATGAGCATGAGATTACAGACCGTACTTCTATCATTGTTCATGGTCGTTGTGTGCCAAGGACAAGACTATGTGCCGAAGGATTACGTGTGGACGACACAGAGCGAGAACTCAAGCGGTTCGATGCCCTGCGGCGGGCATGACGTGGGCATGAATGTATGGGTGGAAGATGGTGATGTGCTGTTTTATATCTCACAAAGCGGTTGGTTTGACGAGAACAACACCTTGTTGAAAGCCGGCCGATGGCGCATCCATTTCGACGATATGCCATTCGAGGGGAACGATTTCACACAGCGGTTATGTCTCGACGAAGGAGCTGTATATGTAAAGGGCGGCGGGGTGAACGTCAGGATTTGGGCCGATGTGGAAGAACCGGTGGTTTTTGTCGCAATGGAATCGCAGCCTAAGGTGAAGAAAGTCAGGGGGAAAGTCAGAAAAGAAGCCGCAAAAGGCGGTGTGACATTGAGTTATGAGAGTTGGCGGTATCGAGACCGTGAATTGACCAAAGCCGAGTGTCAGCAGTGTTCGTATAAATGGGTGCTGCCAAAAGGAACCATGACCTTTGCTGACAGTATTAAAAACCTCCCCATCTCTCCCTCCCAAGGAGAGGGTAACCAACTGAGCGGTTTGCGTTTTTGGCATCAGAACAGACCCGAAACCGTATTTGATTTCACGGTTGAGCGCGAACACCTGACGGCAATCAAAGACAGTCTGTATAATCCGATCGGCGGACGGTTGATGGAAGGACAGATGTACGCACCAGGCTTCCGATTCATCGGGACAAGCGACGGGAAATACGCATCGACCGACTTTCGGGCATGGAATTATCGCAACGAGCATCTAAAAGAATCGATTGTCAGCATACATCTGGGAGCCACACCATTATCCTCCAAAGGGGAAGGGATAAAATTGAGTTTTGACAAGAAGGGGGCCGAGTTGTCGAAGAAAAGGAGTTCACACTGGTGGCATGATTATTGGCAACGGAGTTGGATACAGACAGACGAGACGGATGCCGACGCGGCACGTATCGTGCGCAACTACGAACTGATGCGTTATATGTTGGGATGTAACGCATACGGTGATTGGCCCACGAAATTCAACGGAGGACTGTTCACCTTTGACCCTTTGTATGTGGAGCAACCCGACGAGAACGGCGCGGAAAAGAACGCTTTCACACCCGACTACCGTAAATGGGGCGGCGGCACAATGACAGCCCAAAACCAGCGATTGGTGTATTGGCCTATGTTGAAAAGCGGCGACACCGACATGCTGGCGGCACAGTTGGAAACCTATCTGCGGATGTTGCCCAATGCAGTGGCCCGCACCCGTTATTACTGGGGTCACGGCGGTGCGTCGTTCACCGAACAGACGGAGAATTTCGGATTGCCCAATCCCGCAGAATACGGCAAGCACAAAGAAGGCAGCGATTACGGTGTAGAGCGCAATGACTGGTTGGAATATGAATGGGACACTGCATTGGAGTTCTGCCTGATGGCCCTCGAGGCAGCACGTTATGCCCCG
>CAMJAO010000257.1 GCA_946403615.1 uncultured Prevotellaceae bacterium | reverse complement strand
AAGTGTTTATTGGTCATCGGAGAGTTTTCAAATAAGTTTAGCGGACACCAATAAATAGATATATGTTATTGGAGTAGTAACCATTCCCTCTCCTCGGGGAGGGTTTGGGAGGGGCTTTAGGGGATTTAATTAAATATAATATACAACCCTATCATCACGGCAAACAATGCCGCCCACAGTCCGATGACCCATTTCGACTGTTTCTCATAAACGGGTGTAGGAATGGCGTGACGCTCACCGTTTTTGTCTACGAGCGACACGATGACCATCATCGCTGCCAATATCACAAACAGATAGAACGACAGCAGCATGAAATGCGGGAAGAATCCTTTCAAAAACTCCGGTGGCCATAAATACAACACGCCCACAGTCAGACAAAAGGCTGTTCCGGCTGTCAATGCCAGATTAGCTGCGCGCGTGGTCGTCCGTTTCCAAAAGACGCCCAACAAGAACACTGCGGTCATCGGCGGAGCAATGAACCCTAATACTGACTGGAACACATTAAACAAGTTCAGCCCTTTGATGCTGTCGATGGCGACAGTTAGTGCGATGGCGATGACCGAACCCGCTACGGTCACGCTACGGCCGATATGGTTGATGCGTTGCTGACTGGCTTCCGGGTTGAATTTCTTCACATATATATCTATCGTAAACACCGTACTCAGCGCATTCAGCGCAGAACCGATGGTTGATACCAGACAGGCGGTCAGTACGGCGAATACCAGTCCCACCATTCCCACGGGAAAGAGATTTTCCACCATCGTCAAATAGGCCTCGTCGGGATTGCTCAGGGTGGGGTAGAGGGCGAAACAGATGACACCCGGCAGGATATATAAAGGCACGTCTAGTATCTTCAGCCAACCCGTGAAATTGGTGCCTTTCTGACCTTCTTTCAGGCTTCTCGCTGCCAGTACGGGTTGAACCATGCTTTGGTCGGTACACCAAAACCACACACCCATTATCGGATAACCCAGCAGGATGGGCAACCATGGGAATGCCTCGTCGCTATTAGGCTTGAACAGAACCCAGTAATCGCTTGGCACCTTGTCTATCAATGCCGAAACGCCGCCCACATGGCACAGACCCACGATGGTCAACGTGGCCGACACTACTATGAGCAGTATCATCTGATACACATTGGTATATGCCACGGCTTTCAAACCGCCCAGCATGGTGAAAAAGGCGGAAATAAGCAACAGAATGGAGGCCGACAGCCACATCGGGATGTCAAACACCTGACGTATCAGAATGCCGCCGGCAAACAGTGTCAGCGCCAACCACGAGATGATGATTGTCACAATGGTGTACCATGCCAGGATATTTCGCGTGGATTGACCGAACCGCAATCCCATGAACTCGGGCAATGTCTGGATCTTTGATCCCAAATAGCGCGGACCGAACACAAATGCCAACATGGCGATGAAGACGAAGGCATACCATGCGTAATTACCCGATACGATGCCGCTGGTGAAACCGGCACTCGCACTCGCAATCAACATCGACGGTCCCACATTTGTGCCCCACATCGAGAAACCGATGTGATACCAGCGCAAGGAGCGGTCGGCCAAAAACAGACTGCTCTCTTTCTTTCGTTTCATACTCGCCCAAATGCCGATGGCAAGAAGGATGGCGAAATAGGTGGCGAGGATGAGCCAGTCGAGGCTCTGCATATAATGTGTCTTCATAGTGTGTATCCGTGATAATTGGTGTTGATTTCAAATAAGGTGCTTCTCGTCAGGTCCATGTCGTCGGTGCTGTCCACATCATAGTCATACATCGGTATCATGGCACCGGGGCGAACATAGACGGGCATTTGCTCAAGTGGCGTATCCACGTCATAATACCACCGTCCGCCCGAAATACGCTCACCGGTGAAGAAATTGATCCAAAGGCCTTCGGGCAGGTAAATATCCCGCTTTCCCGTTGCGCTCATCACTGGACATACCAGAAAATCGTCGCCGAAGTAATACTGGTCGTCGATGTGCCAGCACTGGCGGTCATGTGGATGGCGCAAAAGCATCGCCTGAAGCAATGGCATGCCGCTTTTGCAGGCTTTCTCGCTCTGTGCGATGATATATGGGATGATTCGGTAGCGCAACCGCCACCATTTCTTCACAATCGGTGCGATTGTCGGGTAGTGCCACGGTTCGCGTTTGAATGAGCCGTGGTAGCGGATGTGCGAGGTAAACACACCGAACTGGGTCCATCGGACATACACCTGCTCGTCAAGCGGTGAATTCATGAAATTGGGCGTAGAATGGAATCCTGGCACGTCGTGGCTCCAGAACGCAAATCCGCTCAGGCCGAAATGCAGACCGCCTTTCAACGAACCTGCCATTCCTGCCCATGAACTCTCGCTGTCGCCGCCCCAATGAAGTGGATAGCGCTGACATCCGGCCCATGCGGCACGCGCCCAGATGCAACCATCGTTCCCCATGCTCTCATACGCCGCCCGTTGATAAAGCAGGGCGTACAGGTTGTTGAGCCGTTCGGCGCTCATGCCGTGATAGTGGTGATTCATGTGGATATTTTCGCCAAAATCGGTCTTGATACATTTTACCCCCATGTCAACAAGCGGTTTCAACAGTGTCTCCTGATACCACTCCTTCGCCTTGTCATAAGTGAAATCGATGGTTCCCGCATAGTCTAATGCAGAGAAGTTCGATTCGCCGGCATTTCCTTCGCTTGCCTCCGAATTTATGTCATTTTCTTCGCTGGAGATGCTTTCAAGTGCGTCTCCCCCTCCTTGCGAGGGGCTCGTTGGTGGCATGCTTATATACTGATTCTTGCGCGCTTCATCTATCTGTTCAGCTCCTTCTGCGATATACGGCAATTGCCAGAGCGACACTTTGAATCCCTTTTCTCCCAAACGCTTGATAAACCGCTCAGGCTCAGGGAAACGCTCAGGATTGAATTTCCACTCACAAAGCCAGTCGGTGCGGAACCATCCCGTGTCTAAATGTATCACATCGCAAGGATAATGTTCGCGGCGCAATCGGTCGCAGATGTCTTCCACCTCGTCGGCTGAGAAATAAGTCATACGACTCATCCAAATGCCGAAACTCCACAATGGCGGCATCTTCGGATATCCTGTCAGCATCCGGTAGCCTCGCAGAATGGCTTCGGGCGTGCCGCCGCCGATGAGAAACACGTCGATGGTGGCGTGGTCACACAAAAACTGCACCGAACGTGTGGAATGGTCGGCCAATGACAGTTTGCAATAGTCGCTCGTATGGAAGAAGGCACCATAACCGCGGCTCGACAGATAGAAGGGGATATTCTTATAACAACGGCGGTTGTTCACGCCTTGCCCGTCTTGATTCTTCAACTGGAATGTCTGTCCGCTCAAATCCATCTTGCGGAATCGCTCACCTGTCCCCGCAAAACATTCGCCTGCTTCGCAACGAAAACTGACCGTTGCCCGTTCGATAGTCTGGTTTCTCGCAACATTCTCCCTCCCTTTGGGAGGGCAGGGGTGCGTGTCGGGGTGGGTATTGGTTTCTACAAACCCCAACGGCAGCGCATCGTATCTC
>CAMJAO010000256.1 GCA_946403615.1 uncultured Prevotellaceae bacterium | reverse complement strand
TCCGCCGTAAATGCGATAAGGGATATTCACCGCCCTCATCTGCTCCTCAAACGTTCGGCTTTGAGCATTCGTTCGGTACAAGATGGCAAAATCACTAAATTGTACATGTTCGACCCTCATGATACGTTTAATCTCGCGGCATACGACCATTGCCTCTTCCTTGTCACTGTATGTGGGTCTGTATGTAATCTTCTCGCCCTCGTCATTGCGGCTAAATACTTCTTTCTGTATCTGGCGTTCATTGTGGCGGATCAGACTATTGGCTGCTTTCACAATACGCTGAGTAGAACGGTAATTCTGTTCAAGTTTGAACAGTCTTGTATCCTCGAAGATAGACTGAAAACCAAGAATATTATCTATATTTGCCCCACGAAATGCGTAAATACTTTGGGCATCATCGCCCACGACACAAACATGCTGATGTTCACGCGACAGTTGCAATACGATGCACTGCTGGGCATAATTGGTGTCTTGATACTCATCGACCAACACATATTTGAACTTCTCTGCATACTTTCTCCTGACATCCTCATGTTCATTGAATAGTTGGTAAGTAAGCATGAGCAGATCATCGAAATCCATGGCGTTGGCCTGCCGGCAACGTGCCGCATAAGCAGAATAAATAGAAGACACCGCCGGCATTTTCATGTCATTATCGCGTTGGCGCGCATGACGGTCAATGGCATATTGATCGGCCGATATCAGCCTGTTTTTCGCCATGGAGATAATGTTGTGGACCGTGGCGGGTTTATAGGCCTTGTCGTCAAGATTCATCTCTTTAATGATACTTTTCAACAAAGAGCGTGAGTCGGACTCATCGTAAATGGTATAATTGTTGTTGAAACCTATTCGCTCGGCCTCAACTCTGAGTATTCTAGCAAAGACACTATGGAAAGTGCCCATTTGTATGTATCTTGCCTTATCGTCACCCACCAAAGCGCCAATACGCGCTTTCATCTCACGGGCAGCCTTGTTGGTAAAAGTTAGCGCCAAAATATTCCAAGGTTGATAGCCGTTGAGCAATAAGTATGCAATTTTATATGTCAGCACCCTGGTCTTTCCCGACCCGGCACCGGCTATAACAAGTGAAGGCCCGTCTATATATTCTACGGCCTTTCGCTGACTATCATTTAATCCTTGTAAGAGTTGGTCCATGTTTCAGATGATATGGGTATTGTGGGAGTAATGAGTTCTATAAATTGGTATGTATTATTCTTTTTTGACCGGGAAGGGGCGTATCAAATTCATTTGTCTTTCAATGTTCCGCCTTCTTTTGTCCCATCTTTTTCGATATGAGGGGTCTCCGGAATTGCGGTGTCGCGGGTCAGGTAATGTTGAAGCGATGATGGCACACTCCGACTTGGTCAGCAATGCCGCCGATTTCTTGAAATGATGATTGGCCACAGCCTCTGCGCCATAGATGCCATCGCCCATTTCTATCGAATTGAGATATACCTCCATGATGCGCTCCTTGCTCCAGAAAAGTTCTATTAGGAATGTGAAATAAGCCTCCAGTCCTTTTCTTAACCACGAGCGTCCTGGCCAGAGGAACACATTTTTAGCCGTTTGTTGTGAAATCGTGCTTGCTCCACGAAATTTCGTTTTACCCTGTTCTTTATTTCTTTGATTCTCTTCATGCGCTTCTTTGATGGCCTTCCAGTCAAAGCCACTGTGTTCGAGGAACCGCTGATCCTCGCTTGCCATGACCGCATTGGGCAGATGTGTGGAAATTTTATCTAATGAGACCCACTTGTGATGGCATGTGACACTTTTTCCGTCAACCAGCTGCTCCACCGACCTGATAACCATCAAGGGGGTATAATATACAGGGATGAAGCGATATAAGATGACAGCAAGTATGGTGGACGTGAAAAAGAAGATTAACGTCCATTTGATGCACTTACCTACAATCTTGAAAAATCGCATGAGAAAAAAATGGGCGGATGATTAATCCGCCCTTTATAGTTCAGTAATTAAAACTGTCTGGATTACTGCAGAGTACCATTTTCAGCAGCATTGATCATAGCCTCAGAAGCGTAGAGGAGGATGTCAACGCGGCGATTCTGTGCACGACCAGCTGCAGTGTTGTTGTCAGCAACAGGATAGTCGTAAGCATAGCCCACGATATTCTTCAACTGTGAATAAGGCACACCACACTGTGTCAAATAGTTAGACACAGCCTGAGCACGCTGCTGTGAGAGACGCTCGTTGGTAGCACGTGAACCGGTGTTGTCGGTATGACCCTGCACCTCAACAGAGAGTTGGGGATCCTGAATGAGCACCTGTGCGAATTTTGAAAGAGCATTCTTAGAATCAGCGCTGAGGTCAGCCTTACCTGTCTTGAAGAGGATACCTGAGTCGAATGTAACTTTCACAGCCTTCAGGTTATTAGCATCGGTAAACTCCTCAACTTTAGCGTTCTCGACCTGAGCGGCACGAGCCTTCACTTTATCCATGTGCTTGCCGATAAGGGCACCTGTTGTTCCACCGACAGCAGCGCCGACAGCAGCGCCGACAGCAGTGTTACCTGCCAATTTGCCAATCACACCGCCAGCGAGACCACCGGCAACAGCACCGATACCGCCACCTTTCACGGCGTTGCTGAGATTACAACTTACCAACATGGTCAGGCACATAGCCAAAGTCGCAAATTTCATTTTTTTCATAATTCTTTGAATTTAAAATGTTTAAATGTTAATTAATAGTGGCTTACTAAACTCATCTACTTTCATCAAAGCAGACTTTCAAATGCAAAGATAATTGTTTTTTTCAGTATGCCATCATTTTTCTGTTTTTTTTTACTATTTTTTTGCAAATAAATATAAAAAGGTGTTGTATAGACCGTTTTTCTATTTGTTTTCCAGTTTTAAACATGAACGTAGAAACAATTTCTTTATTTGTCAGGCATATTAATCGAAATAAAATGTGTAATTTTGCAGCCTGAAAAAGACAAAACCTCAAAATAAAATGGCAAAAGAGTTAAAAGATTTGACAAAACGCGCCGACAACTACAGTCAATGGTATAATGACTTGGTAGTAAAAGCCGACCTGGCAGAACAGTCTGCCGTGCGCGGATGTATGGTGATTAAGCCTTACGGCTATGCTATCTGGGAAAAGATGCAGCAACAGTTGGATAAGATGTTCAAAGAGACGGGCGTTCAGAATGCTTATTTCCCCCTTCTTATCCCCAAATCGTTTCTCTCGCGCGAGGCTGAGCATGTGGAAGGCTTTGCAAAGGAATGTGCAGTGGTTACCCATTACCGTCTTCGCGCTAAAGACGACAAGAGCGGTGTGGAAGTTGACCCAGGCGCCCGTTTGGAAGAAGAACTGATTATCCGCCCGACATCAGAAACCATCATTTGGAACACCTACAAGAACTGGATTCACTCATGGCGCGACCTGCCACTGCTTTGTAACCAATGGTGCAATGTGATGCGCTGGGAGATGCGCACACGTCCTTTCTTGCGCACGTCAGAATTTTTGTGGCAGGAGGGTAATACCGCCCATGCTACTCGTGAAGAGGCCGAAGAAGAAGCAC
>CAMJAO010000255.1 GCA_946403615.1 uncultured Prevotellaceae bacterium | reverse complement strand
CCCAGTTGGTAGGAAAGCGCCGCGCATTGTTGAACTACCTGTACGACCGCGACATCACGCGCTATCGTGCGATTATCAAGGCCTTGGGTCTGCGTAAATAATCCAGGTAAGACAACAATGAAAAGAATATCTCCGCTTGGCTTTGAAGCCGGGCGGAGATTTTTTTGTAGCTCTTGGGCAAGAGAAGTGTCTTTTGTGGAGCAAGGGAGCAGTGAGCACAATTTTGAGGAGCAGTGAGCTTTTATTTGAGAAGCAAGGAGCAGTGAGCAAGAGATTTGCCCAGAACCCTAAACATTAAACCTTCAACCCTCTACCCTAAACCCTCTACCCTAAACATTCAATCATATTTGTGTACAAAAAAAATTACATTGGCATAGGAAAACGACAAAAAATCATTATCTTTGCAGACAGAAACACACTATCACTACTATCACATGAAAATTTACACTATCATCGCTTTGTTCTGTCTGACATTGACAGCCAACGCACAAGACCATCCCTATCAGAATCCGCAGTTGTCTGCTCTTGAGCGAGCCAAGGATCTCTGCAGTCTGTTATCACTTGAGGAGAAAGCCATGCTGATGCTTGACGAGAGTCCGGCCATTCCCCATTTAGGTATCAAAAAGTTTTTCTGGTGGAGCGAGGCTCTTCACGGTGCCGCCAACATGGGCAACGTGACCGTTTTCCCCGAGCCGATAGCCATGGCCGCCTCGTTTAACCCCGACCTGCTTTACCGTGTGTTCGATGCCACCAGCACCGAATTCCGCGCACAGTACAACGAACGCATGCACCGTGGTTCGGGAGTTGACGAAAAATTTCACAGTCTCTCCGTATGGACTCCCAACGTCAATATCTTCCGTGACCCACGCTGGGGCCGCGGTCAGGAGACCTATGGCGAAGACCCCTACCTCACCTCGGTGATGGGCACACAGGTGGTCAGAGGTCTGCAAGGTCCCGAGGATGCCAAATACCGCAAACTGTGGGCTTGCGCCAAGCACTATGCCGTGCACAGCGGACCGGAATACACACGCCACACCGCCAACCTCAACAACGTATCGCCACGTGACTTCTGGGAGACCTACATGCCTGCCTTCAAGACACTGGTGCAAGACGCGAAGGTGCGCGAGGTGATGTGCGCCTACCAACGTCTCGACGACGACCCCTGCTGCGGTTCACAGCGTCTGCTGCAAACCATCCTCCGCGATGAGTGGGGATTCAAATATCTCGTGGTGAGCGACTGCGGCGCCGTGTCAGATTTCTACGAGAATCACAAGTCGTCATCCAGTCCCGTGCACGCTTCCGCCAAAGCCACCATCGCCGGCACCGACGTGGAGTGCGGATTCGGTTACGCCTATCGCAGCATCCCCGAGGCTGTCCGTCGCGGTTATATCACCGAGGCAGAAGTGGATAAACACGTCATCCGCCTTTTGGAAGGCCGTTTCGACCTGGGCGAGATGGATGATCCGTCGCTCGTAGAGTGGTCGAAGATCCCCTACTCTGCCATGGACTCGAAAGAACACCGCCAACTGTCGCTCGACATGGCCCGCCAAACCATCGTGTTGCTGCAAAATAAGAACAACATCCTGCCCCTGCAGAAAAATAAGGAGAAGATAGCCGTCATCGGCCCCAATGCTGACCAAGCGCCCCTGATGTGGGGTAACTACAACGGTATGCCCAATCACACCGTGACCATCCTCGACGGCATCAAATCGAAGCAGAATAAACTGTTCTACGCCCCCGGTTGCGACCTGACCTATGACAAGGTGATGGACTGCCAGTTGGCTACCCAATGTGCTTTCGAAGGCAAGAAAGGCATGAAAGGCACGTTCTGGAACAACCGCAAGATGGAGGGCAAACCCGTGACCACGCAATACTACACCACACCGATAGCCGTGACCACGGCAGGTATGCACAACTTCGCACCGGGCGTTCAACTGGAAGATTTCTCAGCCAAGTACGAGACTGTGTTTACTCCGAAAGAGTCGGGCGAATACGTAGTGAATGTAGAAGGCACCGGCCATTTCGAGCTCTATATCGACGGTGAGCGGAAATTCCAGCACCATATCTGGCGCACCACGCCCAACCGCGTGCCCATCCAAGCCGAAAAAGGAAAGAGTTACAATATCGAGGTACGTTTCTCACATATCCAGACCTACAACGCCGACCTGAAAATCAACGTGGCGAAGGAATTGCCCATCGACTACCAGCAGATTATCAGCCAGTTGAACGGCATCGACAAGGTCATCTTCGTGGGTGGCATTTCCGCTGCACTTGAGGGTGAGGAGATGCCCGTGGAGATTGACGGATTCAAAGGCGGCGACCGTACACACATCGAACTGCCGAAGGTTCAACGCGATTTCCTGAAGGCACTGAAAGATGCAGGTAAGAAGGTCATCTTCGTCAACTGTTCGGGTTCGGCCATTGCGTTACAGCCTGAGACGGAGAACTGCGAAGCCATCGTGCAGGCTTGGTATGCCGGTCAGGAGGGTGGTACCGCCATCGCCGATGTGCTGTTTGGCGACTACAACCCCGGAGGCAAACTGCCTGTCACTTTCTACAAGAACAGCAGCCAGTTGCCCGACTATGAGGACTATTCCATGAAGGGCCGCACCTACCGTTATTTCAACGATCCGCTCTTCGCCTTCGGTTACGGCATGAGTTACACCACATTTGAGATAGGCAAAGCCAACATCAAGAATTATCCTCATGATACCGCCGACGGCATCCGTTATGATGTGAGCATACCCGTGAAAAACACCGGCAAATGTGAAGGCAAAGAGGTTGTGCAATTGTATATCCGCAACCTGTCCGACCCGAACGGTCCGCTGAAATCGCTCCGTGCGTTCAAAGGCGTAAACGTCAAACCCGGTCAGACCGAGACCGTCACACTGACACTCGACAAGAAGAGCTTCGAGTTCTGGGACGAGGGTACCAACTCCATGCACACCAAGGTAGGCCAGTATGAATTGCTCTACGGCAACAGTTCACGCGACCAAGACCTAAAACGAGTGACAATCACACTGGAATAAAGGAACCGGGATATTCTCGGCTCTAAGGAGAGGCAAGAAATTACTCCTCCATTCGAGAAATAGAAAGCCCTGAAAAGGCGAAAGACCAAACAAGCACACACCAGGTATTCTTTCGCCCTTTCAGGGCTTTGTTTTTATACTTCATTATACCGGGGGCTTATGCCACCGTCTGGGCTCTTTTCGCCCTTTCAGGGCTTTGTTAACTATATGGCGATAAAATAAGTATACCAACTACAGGGGTCTGCTGCGCCATTTGGGCATACGAGGCAGTCTAGGTATTCTTGGGGTTTCATAGAATTGGAAAGTCCCCCTCCATATTTAGGGAAAGTCCCCCCGCACTTTAGGAGTAATCCTTTGTGAGGGGGATTTTTTCACCCTATATTTGCAGCAGAGAAACAAAACATATGTCTCACATCTTAACACTTACGACTATGAAGAAAATGATGACACTGGCAGTGATGATGACGATAGCCATCCGTGCCGCAGCAATGACATATACCGAGGCTCGTAA
>CAMJAO010000254.1 GCA_946403615.1 uncultured Prevotellaceae bacterium | reverse complement strand
CGCCATCATATATGACTGATTACCAGAAGAAATATCCCGTCTTCTACCTGATCAGCGGCACCACCGATACTGAAGAGGTCTATTACAAGGTCGGACGCGTCAATTACATCCTTGACAACCTTCTGGCAGAGAAAAAAGCCAAGGAGATGATTGTCGTCCTGCCATACGGCAATCCCACTAAACTCCTGCCGCAGGCTCCCGCCAACCCCATGGCGATGGGCGATGTGTTCAGCAAAGACCTCATTGAGGATCTTATGCCTTACATCGAGAAGAATTTCCGCACCGTCAACAACCGTGACCATCGTGCCATCGGAGGCTTCTCGCGTGGAGGTAATCAGGCATTGGCCAACGGACTGCGCAACCTCGATAAGTTCTCTTATCTCTGCTCGTACAGTTCATTCACCTCGACCGATATCCCGGGTGTGTATGACAATGCAGATGAGTTAAACAAGAAAATCCACCTCTTCTGGCTCGGTATCGGTACTGACGATTTCCTCTATGGCACCGGACGCGATTACATGGAGTTCCTCGACAAGAAGGGCATACGTTCTGTCAAAGTGTTCACTGACGACAAGTTCGGACACACTTGGATGAACGCCAAGTATTTCCTGAGCGAGACACTGCCTCTGTTGTTCAACAAGAAAGCTTCCGAGGCTGCGATGAAAGATGCTAAACCCGCACCTGCTGCCAAGGGCGACGAGCAGCCCTTCACACCCGGTGTCATGGCACGTCTCTTCCCCAAACCCATCATCTCGCCGGAGTTCACACCGCAAGGCACCATCTTCCGTTTCAAGGCTCCCGATGCCAAGAGCGTGATGCTTGAGACCGAGATGAAAGCCCCCATCCCCATGACTAAGGATGAGGAAGGCGTGTGGAGTGTCACCCTCTCCGACTTCATGTTCGAGACCTACGAATACAACTTCAATGTCGATGGCACGCGTGTGGCCGACCCCAGCAATATGTATCTCTCACCTTCGCAGGGATTCAAACGCAGCATTGCTGACAATCCCGCCGCTCCGTTCAACTACGCTTCACAGAAGGATATCCAGCACGGTACCATCAGTTACGACCTCAATCGGAATGAGGGATGGTATATCTCACCCATGAACAACCAGGGAGGATTTGCCATGCCCAACATGGTGCGTCTTGTCCCCGGTGAGGGCGATACCATGGAGAGTTGGTTCACCGTGGGCGGAGCAGGTGCCATAGCCGACAAACTCATTGCCGACGGTAAACTCGGTGCAGTCATCATGACCACAGGCGACATGAATTTCGGAGGTGGAGGCGGCATGCCTATGATGGGCGGTGCCGGTTTCGAGATTCCAACTCTCCGCGCCGACGACTTCAAGACATGGGGACAACGCCGACGCGCACTCTTCCGCCTGCTCACTCACCTGAAGCCGCCAAAGATGCCTGAAATGCCGTTTATGATGCAATAACGATCCGTTCGGATACGCGTAAAATCATCGTGCCAAGATAACTCTCAACGTTGTCTTGGCACGATTTTCTTGAATGTGGCAATGTCGGGAACCGGCATTGCGGTTGTGTTATGTTCGTCGTCTCTAATCCTTCTCTTCCTCAAACTCTACATATTCACCTTCATCATCTGCGAATATCTTTTGTTGTTGCTTTTGCGCTGCTTGCTCGTTCATGGTCACCTCCTCGCCACGGGCCGCACGTTCTCGCTGGCGGCGTTGCTCAGCGGCACGTTGCCCTAAGTCATTCATTTTCTGACGCATCTTCCAAAACATCCACACGAAATAAAGGACGATCAGGAAAATGAACAACACGATGAAACCAAGAAGAGACAGGAGGAATTTTAACATTGGACTTTGATTAAGATTGGCCGGAATACTCAGAATATTCGGAATGCTCCGATAGAACTCTAAACCCTAAACTCTCTACCCTAAACCTTTTTAGCCGTAAACGCGGAAAGTATCACATACCATGCGATGATGATGGCTATGCCCGTGATGCCGAAAAAGATCAGCAGAGGGATGCAACTCAGGACAAAAATGTATTTCACCTCATTGCCCCGCCAGCCCCATTGTTTGAATTTCAAGGCGAACATTGGTATCTCTGACACCATCAGCCAACTGCTCAGACATACCATCACCAGAATGGCGGCAATGGCATATTTCTGATTGATAATCATAGGATAACTGCCTGCAATCAGTGAGCCCCAGAACAGCGCATTGGCAGGGGTGGGCAAACCAATGAACGATACCGACTGCCGTTCGTCGAGGTTGAATTTTGCCAGGCGCAATGCGGCAAAGGCTGCCATCACAAAAGCGAAATAGGGGATGATATGGCTCACTGGCTCAAGAAAAGCGGGATAACTCACCCAGTGCAGCAGGGTAAAGACCATGGCGGCAGGGGCTACGCCAAAAGTCACATCGTCAGCCAAAGAATCCAGTTCCTTGCCGATAGGGGAGGAAACATGCAACAGTCGGGCCGTCATGCCGTCGAAGAAATCAAATACTGCTCCGATGACAATCCATAGCAATGCCATCTTCATGTCGCCGCTGAGGGCGAACACTGTTGAAATACAACCCGAAATCAGGTTGCAGCAAGTGATGGAGTTAGGAATTTGGCGTGTGATACAATTAGCCATGCTTCAAGGTGTGTTTTTCCTTATTGTAGTTTGGCGATGACAGTCTGGTTTCCGGTGGTGCTCTGACCCATCTTCACGCATACTTCTGTGCCGAGGGGCAGATAGACATCAACGCGTGACCCCAGTTTGATAAATCCTAGATGTTCGTCGATGAAGCATTCTTCACCTTCCTGGGCGTAGGTCACGATGCGGCGTGCTATCGCGCCGGCTATCTGACGGCAAAGCACATCCACGCCCTCAGGAGTCTCGATCATCACGTCGGCGCGCTCGTTCTCCTCACTTGCCTTCGGAAGCCATGCCTTGTGGAAATTGCCGTCATGATGCTTTACGGACTTTACCTTACCGTCGACGGGAAACCAGTTGGCATGCACATTAAACGGGCTCATGAAGATGGAAATCATCAGTCGGCGGTCATGGAAATACTCAGTCTCTTCTACCTCCTCAATGACCACCACACGGCCGTCGGCGGGAGCCACGACTATCTTCTCCGTGTCTTCGTTGAAATAACGAATGGGACAACGGTAAAAATTCACGACAATCATGTAAAGCACACCAAAAACGGCAAGAAAGCACCAGAAAGGCACCTTCGTGTCAAACAAATGCCAAAGAAGATAGGCGATGGCAGCGATAATCAGACCGCTAATGATCAGTGTGCTGTTGCCTTCGCTATGAAGTCTTTGTTTCTTGAGTTTCCGTATTCTTCTTCCCATGATAACGTCATGCAAAAACATGTCAGCCCTCAGTGAAAAAAGACCAACAATGCTTGCTTTCTGAAATTCACTGCAAAGGTAATACTTTTTTTGTTTATTTACAAATTTTTTGAATCATTCTTTCGGAAATCTCATGTTTTATCTATAACTTCGCAAACTAAAAGACGACCTTATAACTGTCGTCCATCTCCTTTCCCTTCAACTATTATTCTTCTCCCTTACAAGAAAAGAGCTTTAACTCCCTTACCTTCTTTAACTTCCCGATTTAT
>CAMJAO010000253.1 GCA_946403615.1 uncultured Prevotellaceae bacterium | reverse complement strand
GACCAAGCTTGCATCGACATCATCTATGCCATGACTGCCGAAGAGCATCACGACCTGGTGGAGCGCATCGAGTCGCGCCACGGCCTGCGGCAGTTGTCGTACATGAAAGAGATGGGCATGGGCAACGACCGCTATGTGCTCATCGACCTTGACAACGGCGGTCAGCGCATCACAGTGGCTGAAGCCGTGAAGGGTCTGAAACCGTTTGTGAAAAAATAATCGATAAGCATCAAAACATTCATCTATCAACCTATGAAAAAACTAACGACCTTATTGATCGGTCTGCTGGCATGCACATACGGCTGGGCACAGCAGGCATTGTTTGATGTCAACGACCTGACATCACCAGAGATTAACGCAGACAACACCGTGACTTTCCGCCTGCTCGCCCCGAAAGCGGTATCGGTGGAAGTGGAGGGTGATTTCCTGCCCCCGCGAGTGATAGACACCCCTCAAGGCAAGTATGAGACAGCCGGACGAGCAGCGCTCACCGAGGGTCCAAACGGAGTGTGGACCTACACATCCGGACCACTGGAGCCTGAATTGTACTCATATAAATTCAAGGTGGATGGCGCCGACTGGCTCGACCCGTCGAACGTCTATCGCAGCCGCGACATCGCATCGTTTACGAATATCTTTATCATCACGAAGTCGAAAGGCGACTGCGGATGGCTCTACAGTGTGAACAAAGTGGCTCATGGCAACGTCAGCAAAGTGTGGTATCCCTCTCCCACGTTGAAGACAACCCGCCGCATGACCATCTATACCCCGCCGGGATATGACCAGGGTGGACGCTATCCTGTGCTCTATCTGCTGCATGGTGCCGGCGGTGACGAGGACGCGTGGACCACATTGGGACGTGCCGCTCAGATACTCGACAACCTCATTGCCGAGGGGAAAGCCAAACCGATGATTGTGGTCATGCCCAACGGCAACGCCAACTGCGACGCCGCCCCCGGTGAATGGGACAAAGGCATGTACAAACCGTCGTTCAGAGGACATAACGCCTCGAAGCCCGTCGCTTCGACGGAGGAGAGTTTCAAAGACATTGTCACATATGTTGACAAGCACTACAACACACTTGCCAACAAGAAAAACCGTGCCATCTGCGGTCTGTCGATGGGTGGCGGACATAGTTTCGGCATCTCAAAACTCTATCCTGACATGTTCAACTATGTAGGTCTGTTCTCAGCAGCCGTGTCACTGAATGTACGCGGATTCGACGGTCTGGGCGACAGAAACCAGAAGATAGCGCCCGAAGTGGAGAAACAACTGGCTACTATGTTCGGCAAGAAACCCGCCTTGTATTGGATAGCCATCGGCAAAACCGATTTCCTGTATGACAACAACAAGGTCTATCGTGAATATCTCAACGAGAAAGGCTACCCCTACACCTACGTGGAGACCGAAGGCGGACATATCTGGCGGAACTGGCGTGTCTATCTGACACAGTTCTCACAGTTGTTGTTCAAATAGAAGCATCACGCAGATGCACTACACAACACACTATGACAGTCCATTGGGCGGCATCACCATGAGCAGCGATGATGCCGCCCTCACTGGTTTATGGTTTGACGAGCAGAAACATTTCGCCTCAACCTTGCCATCCGAACACTCAGACCGCCCCGACCATCCGGTATTTGAAGCGACACGGCGATGGCTCGACACCTATTTCAGCGGTCGTATCCCACAAGAGGCGCCGCCATTGGCATTGCATGGCAGTGCTTTTCAACGGCGTGTGTGGCGGATACTGCTCACCATTCCCTATGGCAAGACCATGTCATACGGAGAGATAGCCCGTCAGATTGCTGAAGACACCGGTGCACCGACCATGTCGGCACAAGCGGTTGGCGGTGCCGTGGGGCGTAACCCCATCTCACTCATTGTGCCCTGTCACCGGGTCATCGGATCCAACGGGCAGCTGACCGGATACGCCGGAGGTATAGAGAGGAAACAGTGGATGCTGGAGATGGAGGGGAAGAACCTCCCCCTTAAGGGGGAATAGACTTTATTAGGATAATTTAGGTAGTCCTAGGAGGGCCTAGGAAAGCCTAGGACAAAATAAGAATGGGGTTCACCTTTTCAGGTTTGAACCCCATTCTTTTTGCGGAAAGAGAAAGGGGACTCAAACTTGACGGTTTGGATCCCCTTTTCCTGCGGAAAGAGGGGGATTCGAACCCCCGAACCGGTTTCGCCGGTTACACGCTTTCCAGGCGTGCCTCTTCAGCCACTCGAGCACCTTTCCTTGTTTGCGGGTGCAAAGGTATAGTTTTTTTGTCTATTAAAAGAATTTTCTTGGGATTATTTTGGATGAAAGCGTATTTTACCTATTCTTTCACCCTTTTCTTATGGTACACGTATCAATGTGGAACCTGTAATGCCTGATTCGGAACTATTGATTTGCACGGCATAGACGGCTCGGGGAAGTGTGGAGAGGTCAATAAATGCCTGGTCTTGTCCTGCGGGAATTACGCCACTGACCACTTGAATGCCTCCGATGGAATAGATCCGGAAGGAAGTCTCTGTGGTGAGCGGTTGGTCGAAATGAAGCCTCAGACGGCCATCATTTAGCATGGAGAAGCGCACTTTGCCTGGTTGAGTGGTTGATATTTCATCGATGCCGGTGAACGAGAGCACATCGAGGAGTCCACGGTAGACATCGATTTCGCCAAAGCCCTCTTGGTTGTTGGGATAATCGATGTCAGACGGATGGCGGCAGGTGCGTTCGAGCACACCTTTCACATCATCAGGTGTGAGCTTGGGATTTGCCTGCAACCAAAGGGCGATGGCTCCAGCCACGACAGGTGTTGACATCGATGTGCCGCTGTTGGCTCCCCACGGATAGGTACGCCCCTGAAAATCGCTGAAACGGGTGAAATTAAGGGGATTGAGCGCCGTTTCGGGAGTGAAACTACTAAAAGAAGCGATGATATTCGTGCCCGGCGCAGTGACCTCAGGTTTCATTCTACCGTCAAAGGTCGGCCCAGTGGAAGAATAGAGAGAACGGGCACCATGGCCCGGTCCGAGATAGCCGGGTTCTTGCGTCATATAATTGCCAAACTGGTTGACAAAACCATTGCGCTGGGTATTAGCACCCACGCAAATAACGCATGGAGCCGCTCCGGGCGAATGGATGTTATGACTGCGCTCGCCACCGTTTAAGGTCGCATCGCCAAACATATAACCAGAGGTAGCGAAAAGTTCGACATCGTTATTAGTGCCTTCCAACTCAAGGGTCAGGAACTCAACATATCCCAACCGCACACTGACAGAATCGGTAGAGCCCTCGCTGGCAGGCATTTTATTGACGGTAGTAATCAGCCCTTCAATGACGAGGTCTTGCTCGTCATAACAAGAGCGGTAAGCAGCCATTTTCAGGAAATATGGCACATGAGAAAAGCGCAGGGTGTCGGTGAGCAGAGAGTCTGGCATAGCAAGTATCTGCTCGGGAGTGATAACCGCCTGCTCGACTGTGGCATCGGGGTGTCGGGCTGTCAGTCGCAACGCATACTGTCCGTCGCCTCTCACGGTAAAACCAAACCTGTTACCTCCCAAAGTGCGGATGAAAGCACCTTCGCTTGCCGTGGTCTTTGA
>CAMJAO010000252.1 GCA_946403615.1 uncultured Prevotellaceae bacterium | reverse complement strand
CCTCTTGCCTCTTACCCTTTCATTTTATACGCCAAGGCATACAGGCGTATCTGTTTGATCATGGCAAGGAGACCGTTGCTGCGGGTGGGCGAGAGATGATCTTTGAGTCCGATTTGCTCGATGAAATAGAGGTCGGCATCAAGAATCTCCTGAGGCGTATGCCCACTGAGCACCCTGATGAGCAGGGCGATGATACCCTTCACGATGAGCGCGTCGCTCTCGGCGGTGAGCCAGATTTTCCCGTCGTCGTAATCGGCTTGCAGCCACACACGGCTCTGACACCCGTCTATCAGGTTCGACTCAGTTTTGTATTTCTCGTCGAGCGGTTCCAGGTCATTGCCTAAATCGATGAGCAATTGATATTTGTCCATCCAGTCGGTGAAGTCAGAAAACTCCTCTATCACCTCGTCTTGTAATTCGTTGATTGTCATATTTGGTCGTTTTGGGAATAAGATCTCTAGGATTTCCTAGGACCACCTAGGATTTCCTAAGATTTCCTATGAGGGAGATGAAACTAATTTAAACAATTTATCCGACGGACGCACCTTCCCTGGCACGGGTATGGAGATGTGGGTGCCCTTTTGGGCGGTTTCTACAGGTTGTAACTCATAGCGTATCTCCGTGGCATCGACATACATCACACCTGTGGTGGGACCTGTGATGAGCAGTTTGTCACCCACGCTGAACTCAGCAGCCTCGCAAGTGAATTCCGCCACTCCCAATTTAGAGTAATATTTCACACCTTTGCCGATGTACACCTTGCGTTCGGTGGCATTCGAACCGTAGTTTTTGTTCCACTCGCCCATGGTCTGCCCTTGGTAATAACCGTCCCAGAAACCACGGTTGAAGACAGCCGCCAGACGTGCGTCCCACGCGTCTTTCTTCTCCTCAGTAAAAGTGCCTTCGAGCACACTCTTGATAGCCTCTTTATAACACTGTATGACAGTATAGACATACTCTGGTCCGCGGGCACGCCCTTCTATCTTATACACCCTGACGCCGGCATTCATCATCCGGTCGATGAAACGGATGGTTTTCAGGTCCTTCGGGCTCATGATGTATTTGTTGTCGATCTCGAGTTGTGTGCCTGTCTCTGCGTCAGTCACCACATACGAGCGGCGGCACAGTTGCATGCACTCGCCTCGGTTAGCCGAGCGGGCGGTGTTGTTAAGGCTAAGATAACATTTTCCACTGATAGCCATGCAGAGGGCTCCGTGGCAGAACATCTCGATACGTATCTGTTCGCCACGCGGACCGCGGATGTCCTGCTCGACGATTTGGCGGTAGATTTCGGCCACCTGCTCCATGTTCAGTTCACGCGCCAGCACCACCACATCGGCAAACTGCGCATAAAAGCGTAATGCCTCGATATTGGAGATATTCAGTTGGGTAGAGAGGTGCACCTCCATACCCACGCGATTACAATAGGTCATCACCGCCACGTCGGATGCGATGACCGCCGTGATGTTCGCCTCGACCGCCGCATCCACTATCCGGTGCATGGTTTCGATGTCCTCGCCGTAGATGATGGTGTTCACCGTCAGATAGGTTTTGATGCCATGCTGCTGGCAGAGGGCGGCTATCTCACGCAGGTCGTCGATGGTAAAGGCGTTGGCGGAATGGGCGCGCATGTTGAGTTGGCCGATGCCGAAGTACACCGAGTCGGCACCCGCCTGAATAGCAGCCATCAGGCTCTCTCGTGAACCCACAGGCGCCATTACCTCAAAATCTGATAATTGCTGTTTCATTTCGGGGGGCAAAAGTACACAATAATCCCCAAAAAACACTATCTTTGCACAAAAATTCGTCATTCATGAGAAGAACGCTTCTATATGCCGCCTGTATGATTCTGGTGATGGCTTGCGGTAAGCAAGAACAGACGCCGAAAACAGAAAAGGCCAAACATTTCACCACCGACGTGCTGCTGAAAACCACCCCCGTGAAGTCGCAGGGCAAAAGCGATTTGTGCTGGGCGTATGCCATGCTTGCCACCATCGAGACCGAGCATCTGATGCAGGGCGACAGTGTGGATCTCAGCCCTGATTACGTGGCATATATGTTTCTCCGCGAACAATCCTCTAACCGGTACATGCGCAGCAACGAGCCTCTTGTCACGCGTGGGATGATTACGATGTTGCCAACATTGATTTACCGCTACGGTTGCGAACCTTATGAGACGTTTCACGCAGAGAAGGG
The DNA here is from genome assembly GCA_946403615.1 of uncultured Prevotellaceae bacterium. GTDB lineage: Bacteria > Bacteroidota > Bacteroidia > Bacteroidales > Bacteroidaceae > Prevotella. Next base: position 1,415 of record CAMJAO010000252.1, on the reverse strand, counting down.
TGCTGATTACCGCAGATTGACCAAGGTGCTGACCACAGTAACGGACAGCCACCGGCAACAGCGGTCGGGTTTCGGGCGGATGATGAAAGACGTGGACGACCGCATCGAAGAAGTGCTCGGCATCGCACCGCAATACGTCTTCATGTATTCCTGTGAATATACACCGCATGAGTTTGCCCACAGCGTGTGCCGACGCGACGAATACACGGCGCTCACATCGTTCACGCACCATCCTTTCGGACAAAAGTTTGAGTTGGAAGTACCCTACAACCGCTATCACGATACGTTTCTCAACCTGCCCATCGACACTTTGCAGGCCGTGGTTGACAGCACACTCAGAGCAGGCCATCCCGTTTGTTGGGAGGGTGACACCAGTGAGCGGGGGTTTAACTTCTCTCAAGGTACGGCACAACTCGACGACGAGAGTGAACCCGTCACCCAACGGAAACGTCAAGCACAGTTTGAGCGTTTCCAGACCACCGATGACCATTGCATGGAAATCATCGGCATCGCCCACGACGATGAAGGGAAAAAATACTACATCTGCAAAAATTCATGGGGCAGAGCCAACCCTTATCACGGATGGATGTTTATGTCTGAACCGTATTTCCTCCTGAAAACCATCGCCGTGATGGTGAAATCAGACTGTTTATAAGGTCGTTAAGGACATAAAGGTCCCTAAAGTCTTTAATGACCCGAAATGACTTTCAAGAAAAATTAGTTTTTTCTTGCACATTTCGCTTTTTGGCATTATTTTTGTAGAAAAATCAACCATTTCCGCATATGGCACGAAAAATCAAATGGGAAGATGAGTTTTGGCTGCCGCTGATACAGTTGTATCTGCGCAAACCCGTCGGCGTAAAACCCATGTATTCAAAAAACATGGTGAAACTCGCACTGGAACTGCATATACCTCCCCACACGCTTTACGAAAAGATGTTTCTGCTCAGACAATTGGCCACCCCCCGCATCGAACGGTTATGGGAGACCTATGGCAACAACAAACAAAAACTGGCCAAAGGCGTCAAATTGTGGCGCAAGATGAGAGGATTCAACAGTTCATCTGATTTCTACGACGGTGTGGAAATGAACGAGTCGTGGGAGCGCGATTTCAAACCCATCGAAGGCATTGAACCCATCACACCCGTTATGCTTATCCTTATCTTGGACCAGTATTTCAGGCTCACCCCCGTGACGATGACACCGGAAACACCGGAAATCATCCAACTGGCCCGCCGAATGAAACTGGCAGCGCAGAAAGTGGTGGAGGTGATGGAGGTGTATCAGTGGTGCGACCCCTACCTCAACAGGCCCGAACCAGCACCCTCGCCTCTCACCGCGGCTTGCGAGGATGTATGGAAACGCTACGGCAACGGCAGCGCTGAGAAATTGGCCGCCACCGCCTCGCTCATGGC
>CAMJAO010000251.1 GCA_946403615.1 uncultured Prevotellaceae bacterium | reverse complement strand
AGGTAATTATTCTCATGATATTCCACACGGTATTTGTCTGCTTTCGGCACATACGGATCCTGTGCGCCAGCCATAGAGGTACACAGTGCGAACAACACAAACAGAACTATCTTCTTCATAATTCACAATTGGCAATTCAAAAATCTTCCTTGAGTAGGAACGGGTATAATTCTCTCATTCTTCATTGCGTAGCATCCAATCATCATTTCTCATTCACTTCCATCCTTCCCGTGAAGCTGATGCTTTCACGCTCACGGGCATAGACATAGATGGTGGAAGAACCGTTGTCGAAGGTGTCGATGATATAGCGTAAAATGTCTTCTTCATTGTCAACCTCGAGAGTCAGCAGATAACGGTCGGCACGCTCCTGCCGCACATCGCTGCCCAATAGTTTTCCCTCGAAATTGAGTGCTTTTCCACCCCCGTAAGGGACGTTATATGCGCGCCCCATATAGGGCAGATATGAGATGATGGTATCACCTTTCACTTCTAAATAATAAGTCGAGGTAAGATGTCGGGCGGGGTATCCCGTGGGGTGCATCATATCGACATTAATACGGAAATGCATATCGTTGATTTGTTGCTTGACGCGATTGGCCACAAGCATCTTCTGTGCCAACTTCCGCTGCCGTGCCTCCTCGGATGTGGCGCATGCGGCGCACAACATCACCAACGGCAATAAATAAAGAATTATTCTCTTCATAGTTGTGCCAAATTTAGTCTATCTGACTGCAAAAGTAAATAAAAAAACTAATATTGCCACATTTGGTGAATAAAAAAGTCATGGACATGCTTTTCAACCATCCAAGATGTTGGGCATGCAGGGTATTGAGAACTTCATTGTTAATCTGCCGGGAGCCTTGGTAGCGGAGGCTGTTTTACCGAAAAAGCCGTGCATTAATGTTCAGGACATTAGACACACGGCTTTTTTTGAATTCGTCGCACTCCCGTTTTACTCTATCAGCAGGACGGTGACGCCACGGGCGGCTTGGGCGCCCATGACGAGGGCTTGTTCGATGTCGGCGGTTTTGGAGGGTCCGCTGATCCAACAGCCGTAGCCGAGTTCGGGCACACGGATGCGTTTGTAACCCTCGTGCATGTTGTCGACGATGTTTTTCTTGTCGAGCAAGATGACGAGTTCCTCAGAGATGAAACAGATGGCTTTTTCCTTCATGGTCTGCGGAACCCAGATGCAACCGTTCTCGGCCACGCCCAATTCGCCTTGCAGGATGCCCACGTCGGTGCCGTTAAGGTCTTTCGCCTCAGCCACGGTGTCGGGATTGAGGTCAGCCTCGATGCCCGGCACGTTGGAAGCGAAGACTTTTGCGTCGGGATAGAGTTCGCGGATGATTTTGTTGACATCATCCTCTTTTTTGATGCATTTCACCTTTCCACCCACCGTCTGGCTCATCTCGATAAACTGCTTCAGGGTGTCAGGATATTTGATGGCATTGACAGTGAGGTCTGGCATATCAAACTGCTCGCGTGTATTACGGCGCAGTTTGTCAAATAATTCTTCTTTTTTCATAGCGGGTTATTGATAGTAACGATGGTAACTATAGCATCTGTAGACATTATTTTACTTTTCCTTTTTTCCAGAGCACATGGAAGGGTTTTTTCGGGAACCGCATCATCTCATGCCCTTTTCCCCACCCGTTTATCTTGCTGTACATAAGGAATTTAGGCACATGATTAGCCATGGGCGACCACCATAGTGCGGAGTTGTATATCCACTTGTGGTTGAACACCATGCTCATGCCGCGCGACATCCATTTCTTGACACTCGACTCGTGTCCGAACTCCTCGAGTTGCTGGCGCCACTTATAGACCTGTTCGCCGAGATCGACCTTTGCCGGACATACATTCGAGCATGAGAGGCAGAGTGAGCATGCCGACACATTGTCGAAATATTTGTCGGGATTTTTCAGCATTCCGAGGTTGACGCCAATGGGGCCGGGTATGAAGTAGGTGTAACTATAACCTGTGCTGCGTCGATATACCGGGCAAGTGTTCATGCAAGCGCCACAACGGATGCATTTGAGCGTCTGCCAATGCTCTTCGCTGGCGATGATGTCGCTGCGACCGTTGTCAACGAGGACGACGTGCATCTCTGCTCCTGGCCGCGCTTTCTCGAAGTGTGCGGTGAAGGTGGTAGTAGGCTGTCCCGTACCGCTACGGCAAAGCAGACGCTGGAATACGGCAAGACAATCGTAGTCGGGGACGATTTTCTCCAGTCCCATGGCCACGATATGCAGTTTAGGCATGGATGTGCTCATATCGGCGTTGCCCTCGTTGGTGCAAACCACCACATCGCCGGTCTCGGCCACACCGAAGTTACAACCCGTGAGTCCGGCGTCGGCCTTCATAAACTCGTCGCGCAGATGGTAGCGGGCGCAACGTGTCAGGTAGGTTGGGTCGTGATTGCCAATTTCTTTGCTGATGCCGCGCCGCTCAAACTCCTCGCCGATGGCGTCGCGCGAGATGTGGAGGGCTGGCATAACGATGTGCGAGGGTTTCTGGTCCATCAACTGTATGATGCGCTCTCCGAGGTCGGTCTCAACCACATCGATGCCGTTTTTCTCCAGATAGGGGTTCATCTCGCACTCTTCGGTAAGCATGCTCTTACTCTTGACGAGTTTTTTCGCGTTATGGTCGTTGAGGATACCGAGCACTATCTCGTTGAATTCCTCCGCGTCTTTTGCCCAATGCACCGTCACGCCGCGGCTCTCGAGTTTTTTCGAGAATTTGTCGAGATAGTCGGCCAGATGTGTGGCGGTATGCATTTTGATACGGCTGGCCAGTTCGCGCAGGTCTTCCCATTCGGGCAATCCCATGGCCATGATGTCTCTTTTGTCGCGCACGCCCCAGAATGTTTTGTCATGGCGTGTGATTTTATCCACGTCTTTCAGAAATTCGTGGCTTTTCTTTGCATGTACTGTACTCATAGTCCTGCTGCTAAAATTTCTACTACGTGTATGAACTCTATTTTCATGTTCTGCTTTTTGGCAACACCCGCCATGTGCATGAGACATGAACTGTCAGGGCCTGTGACATATTCCGCTCCGGTATCGATATGGCGCTGCACCTTGTCGATGCCCATGCGGGTGGAAACATCGGTCTCCTCGATGGAGAAGAGTCCGCCGAATCCGCAACATTCGTCTTTGCGCTCAGGCTCGTGAATCTCGATGCCCTCGACCATCTTTAACAGGTCGATGATCTTATTGAACGGAGGCACATTTCTCTCTGAGGGTGATGAAAGCCCCAATTCGCGCACACCGTGACACGAGTTGTGCACACTGACCTTGTGCGGGAATTTTCCGGGCACCTCGCTCACTTTCAACACATCGTGCAGGAACTCCACCACATCCATCGTTTTCTTGGCCGTGGTGCACTCCATCTTCCCCTTCATTATTTCGGGGTGGAAGCAACGCACGAAAGCGGCACAAGATGCTGAAGGAGCGACGACATAGTCGAAATCCTTGAACATGTTCTCGTATTTTTCGACAAGCGGCTGCGACATACGTTGGAATCCGCCGTTTGCCTGAGGCTGTCCACAACATGTCTGCCCCAAAGGATAGGTGACATCCACATTGTAATGCTTCAGCAGTTTGTACGTAGCGACGCCCACTTCAGGATAGAGGGCATCGACATAACAAGGGATAAATAGACCGATTTTCA
>CAMJAO010000250.1 GCA_946403615.1 uncultured Prevotellaceae bacterium | reverse complement strand
CGCTGATACAAGCCATCAGTGCCGCCGCCGAATCAATGTTGTATGATTTTTTCATTCTTCTCTTGTCGTATCTGTTCTTATCTTTGCAAAATTACAAAATATTGTTTTGATGTATTAGTTTTTTTCCGTATTTTTGTAAAATCTTCAATTGCAAATTATTATGACCAAAGGAAAAGCAATATGTAAGGCCTTGAAATCGGTGCGCAAGCGTATCGCCGAGGCGAACGAGATTGACTATCAGCCCCGTGAGTGCCATCATGAGGGCGAGTGCGCCGGCACCTGTCCCGCCTGCGAGGCCGAGGTGCGCTATCTGGAGCGGCAAATCAGTATGCGACGCCGTGCCGGCAAGGCGGTGGTCATCGCGGGATTGTCGATAAGTTTAGGCGCACTGACCGGTTGCCGTCAAGTGCAACGCACAACCGGTGACGAGAAGAACGACCCCGACACGACCCAAGTCGACTCATTAAAAGTCATGGAGTTGGCCGGTGCCGTGATGGAAGTGCCTGATTCTGCAGGCGAGGATGGTAAATCCGACGTGAAGGTGGTGCCGACCGACAAGGACCACAACATGACCGTTGAGGCACTGGAAGTATATGCTGTCGGAGAAGTGCCAGATTCGGTGGAAGAAAACCCCGAGAATGAATAATCGTGACATCTATAAACAATCGGCGTTTTTGTGGAAAAAACATAAAAAAGCATGACAGATATGCCATATTTTTGCTTTTTCGCGAAATAAGGATTATCTTTGTCAACCAATAACGAATCTGTTACGATTATGACCAAAGGAAAAGCAATATGTAAGGCCTTGAAATCGGTGCGCAAGCGTATCGCCGAGGCGAACGAGATTGACTATCAGCCCCGTGAGTGCCATCATGAGGGCGAGTGCGCCGGCACCTGTCCCGCCTGCGAGGCCGAGGTGCGCTATCTGGAGCGGCAAATCAGTATGCGACGCCGTGCCGGCAAGGCGGTGGTCATCGCCGGACTGTCGCTGAGTCTGGGCACACTGGCCGGTTGTAATTTGATACAACCCACGGCCGGCGCTGTAGAGCGCGACCCCTCGACGGTGAATGTGTCAGAAAACGATTCGATAGAGCAATTGGCAGGCGAGGTGGAGGCTCTTCCTGATTCATTATTAGATGTAGAACAAAAGAAGTAAGGATTCATCATGAAAAAAGCATTGATATGTTTGTGTTGCCTGATATGGGCGGCCAATGCTGCGGCGCAAAACTATTTCTTGAGTTATAATCAACCAGCCAACAGTTGGCTCGAAGCCCTGCCGATAGGTAATGGCCATTTGGGTGCCATGGTCTTCGGACGTCCCGACGAGGAGGTCATCTCGCTGAATGAGGACACTTTCTGGAGCGGATCGCCCCATGACAACAACTCCTCGGAGTCGTTTGACCATCTGGACGAGGTGCGGCAACTGATTTTCAACGGTCAGGAAGAGGAGGCAGCCGAACTTATCAACAAACATTTCATCAAGGGTCCGCATGGTCAGCGCTTCCTGCCCATGGCCGACCTGTATATCCGCACCGGTGGCGAAAAAGAGCCTCTGGTATATTCTCGTTATCTGTATTTAGACAAGGCCGAGGCCGAGATGTACTATGGCAATCACGGCCAGGGGGCTGGCGGATGCAAATACAAGGTGTTCGCCTCTCTGGCAGATGATGTCATCGTGGTGAGGATGGAGCCTTATATCACCAACCAGAAACTCAATTTCACCTTCGGGTTGCGCAGTCAGATGACCATCGCACGCCAAGTGAATGGCCGTATGTTGACCGCCGTCATCGAAGGTGCCGACCACGAGGGCATCAAGGCAGGACTGAAGGCGGAGTGCCGTGTGAAAATCGAAACTGACGGCGAGGTGACAGGCGAAGGCGGCGAGATGAAAGTGAGCAATGCGTCATCGGCTACGCTCTATATCACTGCTGCTACCAACTACGTCAATTACCACGACGTGAGCGGCAACGCTTCGGCCAAGAACGACGCCGTGATGAAAGCCATCAGTGGCAAATCTTACGAGAAACTGCTCAAACGCCATGAGAAGAAATATCAGGAGCAATACAACCGCGTGAGCCTGACACTGCCCAAACCACTGACCGATCCGGGACTGATACCCACCTCTGACAGACTCAAGGATTTCGCGAAGAACAATGACTTGCGCTTTGTGGCACTGATGTTCCAATACGGCCGCTACCTGCTCATCTGCAGTTCGCAACCCGGCTCCCAACCCGCCAATTTGCAGGGTGTGTGGAACGATAAGGTCATGGCGCCTTGGGACTCGAAATACACCATCAACATCAATGCCGAGATGAACTACTGGCCCGCCGAGGTGTGCAACCTGTCGGAGACGCAGGAGCCGCTCTTCTCGATGATACACGACCTGAGCGAGACGGGCGTCAAGACAGCGCAACAGATGTATCACTGCGGCGGATGGACAGCCCACCACAACACCGACCTCTGGCGTATCGCAGGACCGCTTGACGGCGCGGAGTGGGGCATGTTCCCCAACGGAGGCGCATGGCTTGCCACGCACCTCTGGCAGCACTATCTCTATTCGGGCGACAAGGCCTTCCTCCGTCAATGGTATCCCGTGATCAAGGGCACGGCCGATTTCTATCTCGACTACTTGCAGCCCCATCCGAAGTACGGGTGGCTCGTGGCGGTGCCCTCAGTGTCGCCTGAGCACGGACCCATGGGTAAACGTACGGCAGTGACCGCAGGATGCACCATGGACAACCAAATTGTCTTTGACGCGCTGAGCAACACCTTGGCCGCCGCACGCATCCTGGGCGAACCGGCTGATTATCAGCAGCGGTTGGCGAATGCCATCGCTCAGTTGCCCCCCATGCAGATAGGCCGCCACGGGCAGTTGCAGGAATGGCTGATCGACGGCGATGACCCGAAAGACGAGCACCGTCACATCTCGCACCTCTACGGACTGTATCCTTCAAACCAGATATCACCTTACAGCCATCCCGAACTCTTTGCCGCCGCCGCCAATACTTTGCAACAGCGTGGCGACATGGCAACAGGATGGAGCCTCGGGTGGAAAATCAATTTCTGGGCGCGTATGCTCGACGGCAACCATGCCTTCCGCATCATCTCTAACATGTTGCACCTGATGCCGCCCGACGGCCGCGCTGGCGATTATTTCAAGGAGAATGCCCGTGAGCAAATGATGTTGGGCCGCACCTATCCCAACCTGTTCGACGCCCATCCGCCTTTCCAGATTGACGGAAATTTCGGCTTTACTGCCGGTGTGGCAGAGATGTTGCTGCAGAGTCACGACGGTGCCGTGCATCTGCTGCCCGCATTGCCCGATAATTGGAGTTACGGCGAAGTGAAAGGCTTGTGTGCCCGTGGCGGATTCGTGGTCGATGAGGAATGGTCGTCGGGAGGCCGTAAAATGACCGTCCGCATTCGTTCCACCATCGGCGGCACCCTGCGCGTCCGCTCGTATTGTCCTTTGATGGGCAAAGGTTTGAAAGAGGCTTCCGGTCCCTGTCCCAACCCCTTGCTCGCAGGTGCCGAAGTGAAACAACCGCTTGTGTCGAAAGAATTGCAGCAGACACCGTCGGCCACACTTCGCCCCGTCTATGAGTACGACATCAAGACCAAGAAAGGGCAGGTGATAGAGTTGAAAAGTGAATAATCTTCCAATTATACAGTCATGATAA
>CAMJAO010000249.1 GCA_946403615.1 uncultured Prevotellaceae bacterium | reverse complement strand
GGCGGTGCCTCGGTGCCGTTCTTCTTTTGCACGTCGGTCACGGTGAACGGCTTGTCTTGGATCAATGCAAACGAGCGTTCCCCTTCCTCACGGCTCGTGAACTTTCCTTTCGTCGCTGTGAAGATGGTGTCGCGATATTTCGTGGCAAGCACCCAGGAGGGCTCAGGCTTGAACTGGTCTATCTCTTTCTGACGGTTCACGATCAGTGCCAAAGTCGGAGTCTGTACGCGTCCGATGGAGAGCACCTGACGGTTTTGTCCGTATTTCAATGTATAGAGGCGTGTGGCGTTCATCCCCAGCAGCCAGTCGCCGATAGCGCGGCTCAGTCCGGCCATATATAGCGGCTGATAATCCGATTGGTCTTTTAGGTTCTGGAATCCCTCTCGGATGGCTTCGTCTGTCATCGACGATATCCACAAACGCTTCACAGGACAATGCGCCTGGGCCTTCTGCATCACCCAACGCTGGATGAGTTCACCCTCCTGACCGGCATCACCACAGTTGACGATGCTGTCAGCGGCTTGCATCAGACGCTCGATGATGGTAAACTGGCGTTTGATGCCGTCATCCTCTATCAGTTTGATGCCAAAACGCTGTGGAATCATCGGCAGAGAAGACAAACTCCACCACTTCCACGCCTCGGTGTAGTCGTGGGGCTCTTTCAGGGTGCACAGATGACCGAATGTCCAGGTCACCTGATATCCGTTGCCTTCCATATATCCGTCGCGCTGCGCTGTTGCCCCGATAATACGGGCAATATCGCGCGCAACACTCGGTTTCTCGGCTATACAGACTATCATTTCATTATTTACTTTCGGGCAGCAAAGGTAATAAATAAATACGAAATAATTAATATGAAATACGAAATAATGTGTCCTTTCCCGTCCTTCCCATCCATCCTGTCAGTTCCCATGATAATCATCGCTCACATCATCCCCATCCCGCCATTAAGCAGGTTTCCCATCTGAAGGGGGTAGGGGGAAGGCTCCTCCCTTAAACCCTCTGACTTCAACATAAAATCGCCGGCCTTCGTCAAAAAAACGCCCTTTTTATTGTCTGATAGTGCGGAATCGCTTATTTTTGCACCATAGTAATTCTTTAAAACCACTATGACAATGAAAAAAATCAAGCACATCACTATTTTGTTGGCTCTCATGGCCATCGTGTTGTTATCGTCGTGTTCTGCGTCGCAGGCTGCATACTCTGACCTGAGAAAATATACTGCACAGTTGCGCGACTACGGTCAGGACTATACCCTCAGAGACTGGAAAGATGCTGCCATAGACTTCAAAAACATCGCTCAGCGTGTGGAATCTTACAACTATTCGCCTGAGAAACAACGTGAAATACGCCGAATGGAGGGCGAATGCGCAGGCTATCTCCTCAAAGGTGCTGGCACTTCTGTCATCCGTTCCGTGCTCAACATCTCAGAGGAACTCAAAGCCGGTGTAGAAGGCTTCCTCGACATCATCCTCGGGAAAGACAGGTAAACCCCGTTCTTTCCCGATTCCCTTCCGATTCTCTCCCCATTAGCGAACTAATGTCTTTAACTTCCTTAACTTCCATAAGCTCAAAACCCCCATTTTTAGGTATTGCACACCATGTGCAAACCCCTTACCTTTGCAAGCGAAAAGAGTGAGACTATCTTGTTCGCTTGAGGTGGGTTCTATAAATGATGTCGAAGTGATCTTTGTCGTTTAGTCGAAGGCAAAATGCAAGTTGATAAGGAAACATAGCGGACTATGTGACCATGAAACTGTCATTTTGAAACAGATTAAAACAAAAGGTGACTGAAATAAAACTATTTGTCCACGAAATGTGAAAGCAGAATGAATAGAACACACCGTAAATAATTCATAATGTTTTTGTAGAAAACTGTCAGGGTTGTCGCGACGACAGCCCTGATTCGTTTTTTTTGTCCCGAACATTGGTTGTTTCAAATAATATGACTATATTTGCATCCACTAATGAAAACATCATGATCAACCGTCTATTATCTTTTCTTGACGCTTCGCCCGTCAATTTTCTCGCAGCGAAAAATATCGCTGACGAACTCGAGCGTGCGGGATACCGCCGTTTCGACCCGACCCGACCCATTGGTTCTGTCAAGGCTGGTGATAAACTCTATGTGACGAAGAACGATTCGTCTGTCTATGCTTTCCGTATCGGTAAAAAACCGCTAGCCGATGTTGGTTTCCACATGATTTGCGCTCACTGCGACTCCCCGACGTTCCGCATCAAACCCAATGCGGAGATGCTCTGCGAGGGTGGCATCGTCAGACTCAACACCGAGGTATATGGCGGCCCCATCATGTCAACATGGTTCGACCGTCCTCTCACCATCGCCGGTCGCGTCATCGTCAAGGGCAAGAATGCCATGTCGCCTATCACCCTTCTGCTCCATGTTAAGCGACCCTTGTTACAAATCAGCAATCTCGCCATCCATTTCAACCGACAGGTGAATGATGGCGTGAAACTCAGCCGCCAAAAGGACATGTTGCCCATCCTCGGCATCATCAAAAACCGTTTGGAGTGTGGCAACCTACTGATGAATGTCATTTGTGATGAACTGAAGGTGGAGCAGGACGATATCCTCGACTTCGACCTCTATCTCGCAGATGCTACGCCCGCTTGCACCTTTGGCGTGCACGATGAGTTCCTTTCTTCCGGACGGCTCGACGACCTCTCCATGTGTTTTGCCGGACTCGAGGCGCTGCTCGCCGCCAAACAGACCGATGCCACACAGGTTCTGGCCATCTTTGATAATGAGGAGACGGGTTCGCAGACCAAGCAAGGTGCTGGCAGCCCCTTCCTCGCCATGATGCTCCGCCGCATTGCTCTTGCGCAGAGCGGCACCGAAGAGGCGTTCTATCAGGCCGTTGAACGGGCTTTCATGGTTTCTGCCGACAATGCCCACGCATGGCATCCCAATTACAGCGAGATATACGACCCCACCAATCATCCCGTGCTGGGTGGCGGACCGGTCATTAAGTTCAATGCTGCGCAGAAATACGCCAGCGATGCCGTGTCTGCGGCGGTCTTCGCCGAGATATGCCATGAGGCCGGCGTGCCCTGTCAGCGTTTCGTCAACCATAGCGATGTGGCGGGCGGCAGCACCCTCGGCAATATCCTCGCGTCATCCATCCCTCTGCGCGGTGTCGATATGGGCAATCCCATCCTCGCCATGCACAGCTGCCGCGAGACGGGCAGCGTGGCCGACCACCTCTATTGTGTCAAAGCTTTTACACAATTCTATAACACAAAAGGTTAAATTATTTGATATACGACAATTATCAAATTGAGGCGTCACTTGTGGCGCCTTTTTTTATTTCCGCCATTGGTTTTGTTCGATTTGCCCAAGACATCCTTAATGGGCGATACGCACCCAGCCCAGGGTAACGCTCTGGGTAAGGATAAGTGACTGGTAATGGCGCCCCTCATGGGCAAAAGCATTACAACCAGTGCTTTAGCCCAACCTTTGATACAATGCGTAACTCCTAGACCTTCTCCCTTCTATATAGTAACGGAGCCTGCCATGCCCGCTTGAAGACACCATGTGAGATATTGTTTTACCAACGAAAAGTCCCATGCACCATACCCCTGTTTAATCTATGTCAAGAAAAATTTAATAATTTGGTATTTTTAACAAATCAATCGTTTGATTATTTAAGAAATACTTTTACTTTTGCAACACAGTCATCATACACT
>CAMJAO010000248.1 GCA_946403615.1 uncultured Prevotellaceae bacterium | reverse complement strand
TCCGTGTAGATCTCTTCCGTCCCCGCGCCGAGAGGCTGTAGACGACAATCCATGCATGTGGCACAAGATAGCGGTTAATAATACTTTTTCTTGCCATCTCTTGTGGCAAAATAAAAAAACTATCTGCAAATTTGTCTGTTTGCTCCAAAAATAGTATTTTTGTGCCACATTATTTTATAATATGGGAAGAAAAAAGAAACCGCTGCCAGTGTTCGAGCATGTCACCATCACGGATTGTGCCGCTGAGGGGAAATCGCTCGTACGTATCGACGATATGGTGGTTTTCGTGCCGTTTTGTGTGCCGGGCGATGTCGTCGATTTACAGGTGCGGAAGAAAAAACATAGTTATTGCGAGGCCGAGGTGATACGGTTTCATGAGTACAGCCCAGTGCGCGAGGTGCCTATGTGTGAGCATTTCGGCATCTGTGGCGGCTGCAAATGGCAAAACCTGCCTTATCCCGAGCAGCTCAAAATGAAGCAAAGGCAGGTGCACGACCAGTTGACGCGAATCGGAAAAATCGAACTGCCTGAATTCCGCCCCATCCTCGGTTCGGTGAAAACAAAGGAATACCGCAATAAACTGGAATTCGGATGCTCCAACCGCCGGTGGCTGACCCGTGAAGAGGTGAGCCGAGAAGGTGAGATCACCGACAAGAATGCTATTGGATTCCATATCACTGGGGCATTTGACAAGATTTATCCCATCGAGAAATGTTGGCTCATGGACGACCTGCACAATCAGATACGCAATTCCATACGTGATTATGCACTGCAGTCGGGTATGTCTTTCTTCGACCTGCGAGCCCAAGTGGGATTGTTGCGCGACATTATGATTCGCAATTCCAATACGGGCGAATGGATGGTGCTCGTGCAGTTTCATTATGATGAACCCGATGATGAGAAACGCGCAGAGGGCCTTCTCCGCCATTTGGCAGAACAGTTCCCCCAAATCACCTCTCTCCTCTATGTCGATAATCAGAAATGCAACGACACATTCGGTGATTTGGATATCCGCGTGTACAAAGGCAATGACCACATATTCGAGACGATGGAGGACCTGCGTTTCAAGGTGGGGCCGAAGAGCTTCTACCAGACCAATACCGACCAAGCCTACCATCTCTATTCGGTGGCGAGAGAGTTTGCCGGCCTCACTGGCGACGAGTTGGTTTATGACCTCTATACCGGCACCGGTACTATCGCTAATTTCGTCAGCCGCAAAGCGCGTCAGGTCATAGGCATCGAATATGTGCCTGAGGCAATTGAGGACGCACGTGTCAACTCCCAAATCAATGGCATCGACAATACGCTCTTCTATGCCGGCGACATGAAAGACATACTCAACGATGATTTCATTGCCCGTCACGGACGTCCCGATGTCATCATCACCGACCCGCCGCGGGCTGGCATGCATGCCGATGTGGTGAACACCATCATCAATGCTGCCCCCAAACGTATCGTATATGTCAGTTGCAATCCTGCCACTCAAGCGCGTGATTTGCAGATGCTCGATCCGCATTACAAAGTGACGCAAGTGCAGCCCGTGGATATGTTCCCCCATACTCCGCATGTGGAAAATGTAGTGCTTTTGGAATTAAGACGACCAGAACAATAACGATGTAATATTGTTGTCACAGTCTCTCTTTGTCAGATTCTGAGCACGTCGTAATAATGTCTTAAACATCAGATTATATATTATGAAAATAAAACTGTTTTCTCCCCAGGCAATCTTCGAACTGGGAAAACGCTCTGGACAGGAAGACGCAATCTTCCCGGCCATGGGAGCGGCTTCTGATTTGGATAGCCTCTATATCGTATGCGATGGTATGGGAGGCCATGAAAAAGGTGAAGTGGCCAGTTCTACTGTGGTTAACGCCATGGCTGAGTTCCTGTTCCAAAACACATCGCCTGAAGAGCCTCTATCGGATGCGCTTTTCAACGAGGCATTGGACTATGCCTATCAGAAACTGGATGCCATCGACAACGGCGACCCTAAGAAACCCGGCACAACACTCACGTTCCTCTATTTCCACCGTCATGGATGTACATTGGCGCATATAGGCGACAGCCGCATCTATCACATACGGCCTGAGGAAAGAAAAGTGCTCTATCGCTCACGAGACCATTCCGTGGTCTATGACTTGTATCTCGCGGGTGAGATTGAATATGACGAGATGAACAAACAGCCTAACAAGAATGTCATCACCAAGGCCATGATGCCGGGCAAAGACAATAGGCAGTTTGCTAATATCGTACATGTCAGCGACATCAAGCCCGATGACTATTTCTACCTCTGCACCGATGGTATGCTCGAAATGATGAGCGACGGCGAGATAGTGGACATCCTCGCCGACAACATTTCTGATGAGCAGAAACGCCAGAGACTCATCGAAGCGACGAAAGATAACAAAGACAACCATTCGGCATATCTTATCCATATCGATGAGGTGACGGTCGAGCGATATGACAAAAACCTCCCTGACAATGAGGCCGAAATGATGGCTAAATCTAAGAGAAGGGTAGACAATGAGAATGATACCGTCGTTCAATTACAGAATGTGGCTCCGGCTACGCAGCAGTCATATCGTACGACTCAGCAGACCCAGCCTTACCACTCTCAGCAGACTCAGCCTGCTCCAGAAGAACAACCTCATTACACTAAAAAGGAGCAGACGAAAAATGTTTCCCGTCGTTCGCTGCTGATTCCCATTCTCACTACTGCGGCCTTGCTGATGATTCTTGCAGGTGTATATTTCACTTGTGGTGGCAAGGATGACAAGAAAGAAGTACTGAAAGATCCCGTTGAGGAGAATGTCGAGAAAAAAGATTCGGTGAAACACGAAAGAGACACGATGAATATTGCCGGCGGAGAGACTGCAACCAGTGCTCTGCCTTCACCTTCTGGCGATTTACCGACGCCCAAACAAGAGGAGAAGAAAGAGGAAAAGAAGCCCGAGACGGCTGAGACGACTCCTTCAGGAGAAAATTCGAATACCGAGAATCTTACTCCGCCCACACATCAGCCTGAGACGACTCCCGAAAGACCTGCTGCTCCTGCTGCAACCACGGAAACACCTGCACCCGCAGCACCGGCAACCAATCCTACACCGCAGCCTGCGGAAACTCCGGCTCCCCCTCAAGGTCCCAGAAGCGTTATTCCCGACGAATAAGCGTGAAATAAATAAAATAGCCTCAGACTAATCTGAGGCTATTTTATTTATAATGTTGTGATATCACAATCTCTTCACATCACTTGATGAATTTCACTTTCGAGACATCTCGGGGCTTGGCATCGGGTTGCTCGTCGGGATAACCCACTGCGATGATGTAATTCAATTTGTAATCACTTGGGATGTCAAGACGTTCTATGAAGAACTTGGCTTTCTCATTCGACAGCAAGAATCTCACGGGACCGCCGAGGCAGCAGGTGCCAAGTCCCATCGACTGTGCTGCCAGCATGATGTTCTCGCCCAGCAATCCGGCATCCAGTTCACCGCCGCCATTGGCAGGGGTGCAGACACAGATAAGGTTTGGCGCGTTTCGGAACATGTTCTTGAAGTCTTTGTCGCGTTTTACCTGCTCGGCATTCGCTTGCTTATATACCTCGGTCACATCGGCAATCAGTTTCTGGTCTTCCACCACGCGGACAATCCATGGCTGACGGTTTACGCCGCTCGGCGCGTTGATGCCACATTTGACAAGGATCTCCAGTTTCTCATGCTCGACGGG
>CAMJAO010000247.1 GCA_946403615.1 uncultured Prevotellaceae bacterium | reverse complement strand
GGATAGCCGATAAGTCCGTATTTGTCCATTGTCTTAAGGATATGGGTTATTTGGTGGCGAAATACATCGTGCAGATGCCGAATGTCAGTCGGCGGAAACGGGCTTCACGGAATCCCGTCTTTTTCAAAATCTCTACCATCTTCTCTCCTTGAGGAAAAGCCTCGATGGTTGCGGTCAGATATCGATAAGCGATCTTGTCTTTTGATACCAGTTTGCCATATACTGGCAATATGGTGTGTGAGTATAACCAGAACAACTGCTTCATCGGGAAACGTACCGGGTGGGTCAACTCAACTACCGACAAATGTCCGCCAGAGCGTAGCACACGGCACATCTCACGTAATCCGAGTTCCAAATCAGCGAAGTTGCGAATGCCGAATGCCGCAGTGACAGCGTCGAAACTGTTGTCCGCAAATGACAGATGCATGCAGTCTTCTCTCTCAAAACGGATGACATCGCTCAGTCCCGCTGATGATACTTTTGCACGGCCTACTTCCATCATTCCTTCAGAGAGATCGGCGCCCACCACTTCATCGGGGTGTAAAGTTTGCGCCAACTGAATGGCAAAATCGCCTGTGCCCGTCGCGATATCCAGCAGACGTTTGGGAGAGTAGGGCATTAGTTGCCCCACAGCCTTTTTCCTCCAGCCTTTGTCGATGTTCCATGACAAACGATGGTTTAATTTGTCATAGGTGGGGGCTATCTTGTCGAACATCTGTTCTACTTGTTCCCCTTTGTCGCCGGTGGCCTGATAGGGCTTGATCTCCTCCTGTTGATACATCGTTCCGGTTAATTCTAATAGTTTCTATACTACAGAATCCGCATTTTATCCAATGGTGGCAAGATAAGCACTCACGTTCTTTTCGATACGTGTGGCAATGTCATCCTCTGCCTCTGCTTTCTCAAACGGCTGACCGGTGATGTGCTCATACAGTTCGATATAGCGGTCGCTTACGCTTTCAGCATATTCATCAGTGATTTCGGGCATGGTCTGACCTGGCTCGTTCATGAAATTGTGGTCGATGAGCCATTGACGCACGAATTCTTTCGACAGTTGACGCTGGGGCTCACCTGCGGCGAGTTTCTCCTCATAGCCATCAGCATAGAAATAGCGGCTGCTGTCTGGTGTATGAATCTCGTCAATGAGATAAACCTTTCCGTCGCGCTTGCCAAACTCATACTTGGTATCGACCAGAATCAGACCATGGCGGCCTGCTATTTCTTGACCACGGGCAAACAGTTTGCGTGTATAGTCTTCCATCACGGCGTAATCCTCGGCACTCACAATACCTTGAGCGATGATTTCTTCACGTGAGATGTTCATATCATGCCCTTCGTCGGCTTTGGTTGTCGGGGTGATGATGGGCTCGGGGAAACGTTCGTTCTCTTTCATGCCATCAGGCAGCGACACACCGCACAATTCACGGCATCCTTCTTTGTATGCACGCCATGCGGAACCTGTCAGGATGCTGCGGATAATCATCTCTACTCTGAAACCCTCGCACTTCAAACCGACAGTTACCATCGGGTCGGGAGTGGCCAGTTTCCAATTCGGACAGATGTCCGATGTGCTGTCCAGAAACTGGGCGGCAATTTGGTTGAGCACTTGTCCTTTGTAAGGGATGCCTTTGGGGAGGATGACGTCGAAGGCGGAAATGCGGTCGGTGGCAATCATCACCAACAAGTCATCGTTAATGTCATAGACGTCACGCACTTTACCGTGATAAACACTCTTTTGCCCCTTAAAATTGAAATCTGTTCTTGTTAATGCTTTCATTGTTTTGATGCTATTTCTTGTTTCTTTTTGTCTGCTTGTTCGTAGGCATGGACGATACGTGTCACGAGTTTATGCCGGACAATGTCTTTCTGGTTTAATGCTATATGAGCGATTCCCTCTATCCCTGTCAGGGTGTTGATGGCTTCTCTTAAACCGCTGATTTGACCTCTTGCTAAATCCACTTGAGTCAAGTCTCCCGTGATGAGCATTTTCGTATTCCAGCCCATGCGTGTAAGAAACATCCGTATCTGTGCCGGTGTGGTATTCTGCGCCTCATCCAAGATGACAATGGCGTCGCTCAGTGTACGGCCGCGCATAAATGCCAATGGCGCTATCTGGATGATGTGCTTTTCCATCATGTCTTGCAGTTTGGTAGCGGGAATCATGTCTTCCAGAGCATCGTAGAGGGGTTGCAGATAGGGATCTATCTTGTCTTTCATGTCACCGGGAAGAAACCCAAGCTTTTCACCGGCTTCCACCGCAGGGCGGCAGAGGATGATTTTCTTTGCGATCTTCTCTTTCAGCGATTTCACAGCCAATGCAATGCTTAGATATGTTTTACCGGTTCCGGCAGGTCCCGTGGCGAATATCATATCGTTCTCTTCAAAAGCATCGATCAATCGCTGTTGATTCTCACTGCGGCCGCGGATGGCTCGTCCGGATAGATTATAAACCACAACGCCTTTAACAGCATCGGCTTTCGATTTCTGTGTCTTAATGATATCTACAATGTCTTCGGCACTGATGCTGTTGTATTTAACCACATGTTCGCGCAGTCTGCCGATGTGGGTCTCAAACATGTCCATCTCATCCTCGTCTCCTAATACTCGTATCACGTTTCCACGCGCTACAATACGTAATTTTGGAAACAACGACCTGATCAACTGGATATGTACATTATTGGCCCCATATAGTGCTACAGGGTCAATGTCTTCCAATACAATATGCTTCTCTGTCAATGCTTTCTTCTTTTTGCTTGCAAAGGTACTGCAAATAATCGGTTTTCTTCCTATATTGAATTGTTTTTTTCTTCTTCAATCAGTGTTATTTTCACAATAATTATCCATTTGAGAAATATTTCATTCTTTTCAATGGATACCACTTGTAATTCAAAAAAAATGCTTAACTTTGCAAATTGAATGTAGGGCCAGCATGTTTATGTGTTATTTGGCATGTTTGCCGTCGGGTTTCGTCATTTAATTATGAGTGTTACAAAAAATCAATTCTTGAAATGGTTTGCCATTACTGTCGCCGTCTTGGCGATGGTCAGATTGTTTTTCCCGTCGATAGCGGCCGATCGCTCTGAATCATCTGACAGCACTCATGCTGATACGGTCGCTGTTAAGTCCGCTTTTGATTCTATATTTGTCAAGCCTGTAATTAACGCTGTTTTCCCGAATTCATCGATGATTGCAGAACAGTCTTCTAATACAGATGATACTCTTTTGAACAAGACTCCTGTTGATACACTGAATGTTTCAAGCAAAAACAAGTCATTTGTTGAAATTATCAATGGAATGACGTCGCAAAAGATTCAATTCCCTCCCTCTAACACGCCACCTACGCCTATAGCCACAAAATATACCGACGCCAAGGGAAATCCGCTTAAAAATCCTATTATCGGAGTGAGTAGTTACAAAGAGGTCTTTCCCGACTCCAACGATTTACAATTGTCGGCGGCAACAAGAATCGGTGTGTCGCCCATCGCTAACAGGGCTGAAGCGGAAGCAAAAAAATCAGAATTGGTTTTTGTCGGTGCAAATCCTTATTTCATGGTTCAGAAACTCAACAACAGCATACCTTACCTTGTACCGAGGGCGTCATTGTTGTTACAGGATATCGGCCGCAATTTCTTCGACAGTTTGCAAGTCAAACAGATACCTCTGCATAAAATTATCGTAACCAGTGTGTTGCGAACTACTGATGACGTCGCTAAACTAAAGGGGAAA
>CAMJAO010000246.1 GCA_946403615.1 uncultured Prevotellaceae bacterium | reverse complement strand
CAATGGAACAACTGAAGCATGAGTGCGGTGTGGCGATGATTCGCCTGCTGAAGCCGTTGGAGTATTACGAAAAAAAATATGGCACATGGCGATATGGGTTGAACAAACTCTATCTGATGATGGAGAAACAGCACAACCGCGGTCAGGAAGGTGCCGGACTGGCTTGTGTCAACATGGATGCGAAACCCGGTCAAGAATATATGTTTCGCGAAAAGGCGGAAGGAAAAGACGCCATCACGGAGATTTTCAAACGGGTGGACGGTTCATTCGCCGGACAACTGTACATGGGTCATCTGCGTTATTCCACAACCGACAAACGAGGCCTTCAATATGTACATCCGTTCTTACGTCGTAACAATTGGAGGGCAAAGAACCTCTGTCTGTGCGGCAATTTCAATATGACCAACATCGATGAGGTGTTTGAACAACTGACACAGCAAGGTCAGTCACCAAGGATTTTTGGCGACTCCTACATCGTGTTGGAACTGATGGGCCACAGACTTGACCGCGAAGTGGAACGTCTGTACGATGATGCCCGGCTGAGAGGGTTGAAGGGCCTTTACATCACCAGGTTTATTGATGACAATATACAGATGGCGAATGTGCTCCGCACCACCATGTCACATTTCGATGGCGGCTTTGTGATGTGCGGACTGACCGGCTCAGGCGAGATGTTTGCCATGCGCGACCCCTGGGGCATACGTCCCGCCTTCTACTATCAGGACGACGAGGTAGTGGCTGTCGCCAGTGAGCGGCCCGTCATTCAGACCACCTTTGAACTGGAGACTGAAGACATTCATGAATTGCAGCCAGGACAGTCGCTTATAGTCAACAGAAACGGCATCTGCCAACTGGAGCAAATTCTCCCGGCCAAGAAATACAGTGCCTGTTCCTTTGAGCGCATTTATTTCAGCCGCGGGTCCGACCGTGACATTTATCTGGAACGCAAGCGGCTGGGTGAGCAACTCGCACCCGCTATCATGGAGGCCATCGGTGGCGATGTTTCGCATACCGTTTTCTCATATATCCCCAACACCGCCGAAGTGGCGTTCCATGGCTTAACCGACAGTTTCAGGAAATCAGAACACGATGTGCGCATCGAGAAAGTGGTGTGGAAAGACATCAAGTTGCGCACGTTCATCACCGAAGACGCGGAGCGCAACGACTTGGCCGCCCATGTCTATGACATCACTTACGGCTCGCTGAATCCTCAAGAGGACAATCTGGTCATCATCGACGACTCTGTTGTCCGAGGTACAACGCTGAAGGAGAGTATCTTCAAGATTCTCGACCGTCTGCGTCCAAAGAAAATTGTCATGGTGTCAAGTTCACCTCAGATTCGCTATCCCGACTACTACGGCATCGACATGTCGAGTCTCGGCGAATTGTGTGCCTTTCGTGCCGCCATCGCGTTGATCAGGGAGCGGGGTATGAACAGGCTGATATCCGACACCTATCTCGCGTGCAAGACACTGCCTGACGCGATGAATCACGTGCGGGCCATCTACGCCCCTTTCACGCCGGATGAGATTAGCAGAAAGATAGTTGAGATGTTGCGCCCCGAGGGCATGCGCACACCTGTGGAAATGGTGTTCCAGAGCATCGAGGGATTGCACAAGGCATGTCCGCAGCATCCCGGCGACTGGTATTTTACCGGGCACTATCCTACACCTGGCGGAATACGGATGGTCAACCAGGCATTTGTAAACTTTGTAGAAAACGAGGAATAAAAAAATATAAACGCAGCGTAAACATGAAGAGAAAAGCAAAACTGATTCTCGAAGACGGAACAGAGTTCTGCGGATGGTCATTCGGCGCCGAGCGTAATGTATCGGGCGAGGTGGTCTTCAACACAGCCATGACCGGCTATCCCGAGAGTCTGACTGACCCAAGTTATGCAGGACAGATATTGGTAACAACATATCCGCTGATTGGCAACTATGGCGTGCCAGACACTGGCATGGGCACCAATGGTCTGCCCTTGTTCATGGAGAGCGAACACATCCATGTCAACGCATTGGTAGTGGCTGACTATAGCGAGTTGTATTCACACTGGAACGCGAAAGAGTCATTGGCTTCGTGGTTGAAGCGGGAAGACATACCCGCCATTACTGGAATTGACACTCGACGGCTCACGATGCTCCTCCGAGAACGTGGCGTGATGAAGGGCAGAATCAGAATCGATGCCATCTCAACAGCCAATGACGAGGACCTCATTCAAGACTACGGCAGCATCAACTGGGTGGAACGTGTCAGTTGCAAAGAAGTAATCACCTACCAACCCGAATGTGCAAACCATAAACCTCAAGCCTCAAATCTCAAACCTCAAACCATTAAACGTGTCGTCCTCGTCGATTGCGGTGTGAAAGCGAACATCATCCGCTGTCTCATCAAACGTGGCATCGAAGTGGTGCGCGTGCCATGGGATTACGATTTTAATCAATTAGAGTTCGACGGATTGTTTCTGGCCAACGGTCCGGGTGACCCGGAACGCTGTGAGGTGACCGTGTCGCACATACGCCAGTTTCTTGAAAATGAGACAGTTCGTCCGTGCATGGGAATCTGCCTAGGCAATCAATTGTTGGCACGTGCGGCGGGAGCGAAAACGTATAAATTGAAATATGGTCATCGTTCGCATAATCAACCTGTTCAGCGAGTTGGCACCTCACAATGTTTCATCACCTCGCAGAATCATGGCTATGCTGTGGATGACTCCACTCTGCCTGAAGACTGGGAACCGCTGTTTGTGAATATGAATGACGGCTCGAACGAGGGCATCCGTCACAAATCAAATCCGTGGTTTTCGGCGCAGTTCCATCCAGAGGCTTGCAGCGGCCCTGTCGATACAGAGTTCTTGTTTGATGAGTTTGCAATGATGCTTGGCCATTTAGGTAATTGCCTCCCAGACAACCAGTCCCTCAAACGACCATACAACCAGTCCCCCAAACAACTAAACAAAGTTCTGATCCTCGGCTCCGGCGCCCTGAAAATCGGACAAGCCGGCGAGTTTGATTATAGTGGTGCACAGGCACTGAAAGCCTTGAAAGAAGAAGGCATCCACTCGGTGCTCATCAACCCCAACATCGCCACGGTGCAGACTTCGCAGGGAATAGCCGACACCGTTTATTTCCAACCGGTGCAGGCCGAATTCGTGGAGCGCATCATCGAAAAAGAACGGCCCGACGGCATTCTGCTCTCATTTGGTGGACAAACGGCCTTGAACTGCGGAGTGGAACTCTACAAGAAGGGCGTATTGGAAAAATACGGTGTCAAAGTATTAGGTACCCCCGTTCAAGCCATTATCGACACCGAAGACCGTGACCTCTTTGTGAAGCGGCTCGACGAGATTGGCGTTAAAACAATCAAGAGTGAGGCGTGCTCCACTGTGGATGAAGTTCGGAAAGCGGCTCATAAACTGGGATTCCCCGTGATTCTACGCGCGGCATACGCCCTTGGAGGTCTCGGTTCCGGTTTCTGCGACAATGAAGAAGAACTGCAGACTCAGGCCGAGGAGGCATTCTCGTTCTCACCCCAAGTACTAGTGGAGAAGTCGCTGAAGGGCTGGAAGGAGATAGAATACGAGGTGGTGCGCGATCGCTATGACAATTGCATCACTGTCTGTAACATGGAGAACCTCGACCCGCTAGGCATCCATACGGGCGAATCGATAGTGGTGGCACCTTCGCAGACACTTACCAACAGTGAATACCATAAGTTGCGTGCTCTTGCCATCAAGATTATCCGTCATATCGGCATCGTGGGCGAGTGTAACGTGCA
>CAMJAO010000245.1 GCA_946403615.1 uncultured Prevotellaceae bacterium | reverse complement strand
TACACCCAAACGCGTCAATGAGGACTTTTTGTACTCTCGAGATTATCTTTCAGTCACATATTTGTGGAGGGTTGCCCTAACGGCACCATTACCTGCATAGAGTTCGCGTACCATGCCTTCGATTTGCTCGCCCAGCCCTGCCTCATAGAGGTTTACGCCGAATACGTCGGCACGGCTGTAGAACTGTCGCAGACACGAGTAGTCCTGGTCGGCACGTCCCACCTCAAGCGGAGCCACGATAGCCTGCATCTCTTCGAGCATGGGATCGGGTGACGGCTCAAAGGGAGTACCATCGTCTTTGATGCCTTTCAGATATCGTGCATATCCAGCCAATGTGAGGGGTATGAGCACAAGATTGCTCATGTCAAGGCCGCGGGCAATGTATTTCTTGATGGTTTCGCCAAAGCGGATGGGCAGTTTCTGACTGGTGTCCATAGCGATGCGCTGCGGTGCGTCGGGCATGAAGGGGTTGGGCAGACGGCGGTTGATGACTGCGCCGATGAACTCGTAAGGATTGAGCACGCCCGGATCGGTAACCACCGGCATGGCTTCGATATAGCCGATTTTCTGTATGAAAGCACGCAGGTCGGGGTCGGCCATCTCGGCAGAGATAAGCGTGTATCCGAGCATACATCCGTAGATGGACATGGCCGTGTGAAGAGGGTTAAGGCATGTTGTCACCTTCATGGTCTCCACCTGATCGACGGTCTCGCGAGTGGTGTAGAGCGCACCTCCAAGGTCAAGCGGCGGACGTCCGTTGGTGTAATGGTCCTCAATGACGAGATACTGAACCTCCTCTGCATTGACGAAGGGAGCTGTGAAGGTATGTTTTTCGGTCTCAATGTAATTATTGTCTTCAAATCCGTCGGCAGCCAACATTTCTTTGACTTTCTCGTGCGGACGCGGTGTGATTTTGTCAATCATCGACCAAGGGAAGGTGATGACGTTCTCATCACGAAGATAATCGAGGAAAGCGGCATCGACCAGTCCGTCGTTGACCCAGCGTTCGGCATAGGCGAAGACACCGGCACGAACCTTATCTCCATTGTGCGAGCAGTTGTCCATGCTCTGAACGGTGAGTGGCAGGCGACCTGCAAGGAAACGCTCATAGAGCAACGCCGTGACCTTACCCATGGCAAACACAGGTTTGAGTCCACGCGCCAAGTCAGCCTCGTTGAAACCATAACCCTTCTCAGTGATAGTAAAGGAAATCATCTGCAGCGAGGGATTTTTGAAAATCTCCACGAGCCGAGCCCAGTCATTGAACTGATAGTCTGCTTTCAAGGCCTCGGTGACAGAAGCGATAACCTTTTTCTCGATGGTGCCTGAAGACTGCAGGCTGACGAGCAGCGAGAGGTTTCCGTAAGGGGCGTAGGCTTTGTCGATGACTTCGAAATCAAACGTCTCTGCCACGATGACGCCTCGGTCGTATTTTCCGGTGTTGAGAGCATCGTTGAGAATGGCTGCAGGAAAAGCACGGAAGATGTTTCCGCCACCGAAGTGAACCCATGTAGGCTCATCGTGCGTTTTTTTCACTACGGCTTCTCTGTCAAACTTCGGGAGTTGATAGCCTTTTGCCTCCCATTCTGCGGCATTATAGTTGCCGGTCAATATGTCAGTTAATTTCATGATATCTGAATAATCTGAATGTTTGAAAAATATAATGGTCTCTGGGTGTTAGGAAATTAATAGGAAACAGACGGATCGTCGCTTTCCACGCGGGCGTTCATCTTGCGTTTCACTCCGTCTTTGAGGAGGGGCACGTTGAAGTTGATGGTCAGTCCGATGGCTTTTGACGCCAGACGGAGTTTTGAAGCAAGTTGTGCCTCATGCACGGGAAGGATGCTGTCAACACACAAGAGATCGACGATGATTTTGTCTTCCACGATCATATCGATATGGAAAGAGCCACCAGTTGGATTTCCTTTGTATATGACAGGCAGGTCGATGTGTGTATAAACCTGCAGTCTTCTGTTTTCAAGTTCTGTTTTGAGACAAGACTCATAAACATCGACCGAGAGACCCGGACCGAGTTCTTTGTGCACCTCGATGGCGGCACCGATAATTTGGTTGATGAGCCGGTTGTGTTCTAAATACACTTCACGGCTTAAGATGAGTTCTTTCATATTGGGTTTGTAAATTTGGAGTTAAGAGGGGTTATGAGGAGCCGCGACAAAATCGCGGCTTACGAGTAAGACCCTAATGACTGAAAGTATATGATTAATCAAAGAATCCAGGCTGTTTGTATTCGATGCCGAGTTCGCGGTCGACGGTGGCGAGGATACCCTGCACCTGTCCGAGCGCGAACATACGCCCGAGGAAGGAGTAGCCGGCATTGTAACCTTTATCTTCATCGCCAAGCATAGTCATGCCGTGGTCGACGCGCATGGGCAGGTCGGGATTCTCCTTTTCGAAGATACGTGCCAGTTCGATGATATCGGCGCGTCCTCCAAGGTGACTGGCCTCGGTGAAATCGCCATTGGGGAAGATGTGGCACGAACGGAGATGCACGAAATGGGTGCGCGGTGCGAACTTTTTGGCCAATTCCACCACATTATTATATGCGCCTGCAGAAAGTGACCCAGCGCAGAAGGTCAGGCCGTTGTGCTTGTTGGGCACAGCGTCGAGGAACCACTGGATATCCTCTTCAGTGCGAACGATGCGGGGCAGACCGAGAATCTCGATAGGGGGATCGTCGGGATGCACACACATGTTCATGCCATATTCCTCGCAAGTAGGCATGATGGCCTCGAGGAAATATTTCATGTTGGCACGCAACTGGGCCTTATCTATGCCTTTGTAAAGGTCGAGGAAGTCGCGGAATTTCTGGATGGGCGCCTCGTCGTTTTCGCTGAAGTTGCCGCTGACGAAACCTTGCGTCTTGATAATGATGGTCTCGACCAGTTGGTGGTCCTTCTCGGGAGTCATGGTCTTGGCGAGTTCGTCAGCCTCAGCCAGGACATTGCGTCCCTCGCCCACCCCTTCCGGGAAGCGGAACTGTGCCCATTCCTCACGCGCGCCCGCGCGTTTAAGAATATAAATGTCGAAATAGGCGAACTCAGCATAATTGAAATAGAGGTTGGATGCGCCGTTGGGGTTGTCGTGCAACAGGTCGGTACGAGCCCAGTCGAGCACCGGCATAAAATTGTAGCAGATGCAGTGGATGCCCTCTGCGGAGAGATTGCGCAGCGACTCTTTATAGACCTCAATCTGGTGGTCGCGGTCAGGACCTCCGTATTTGATGGTCTCGACGACGGGCAGACTCTCCACCACGCTCCATCGCATGCCATAGCTCTCGATGTATTCGCGCAGATCGCGGATTTTCTCACGTGTCCATACTTCCCCGAGGGGGACGTCGTGCAGGGCAGTGACTATGCCCTCCACACCAATTTGCTTGAGCATGGCAAGAGTAATCTTATCGTTCTTGCCAAACCATCTCCATGTTCTTTCCATAATATAAAGCCCCCAAAGAAGCCTCGCCAAGGGGAAGCCCCCACCCAAACCCGCCCCGCGGGGAGGGATAAGTTACCAGACTATTGGGGTATTAAAATGATAATAAAAATATTTAATTTGTTTGAGATTGCAAAAGTAATAAAAAAAGGCGATAAACAATACTTTTGGGAGTTAAAGAAATTAAAGAAGGACGGACCGCAAAAAACACTGACACCTAATTCCTCACAGTGGATGGGATTAGGTGTCAGCGATTGTAGCGGCGGTGGTTGTCAGGGAGTGTCCGTAGATGATGTGCCGCTGTGAAGGATGATGTTGGCGATGCCGGT
>CAMJAO010000244.1 GCA_946403615.1 uncultured Prevotellaceae bacterium | reverse complement strand
GGCGTCCGCTAAAAGATTGGAAATTGTCTCAAGGGCCTTTTCAGAAAGAAATTGGAATAATTATTATAATTATGTCAGAAATTATACTAATTATAGTAATTTCTTTCTGAAGACCTATATTTTACTTTCAGGATACAAATAAGACAGAACCAATGGTCGACGTGCGTAGTGTAAGCCAAATCATTCCTAAATCCACCTTCATATCATCTCAAGGGCGTCAGCCGTCTCCCCTCCTTTTCATGAAGGATGGGGCGGGGTGGTTTGTAATTGAATGAATATTTTAGCCTGCAAAAAGAACTAATGAACGCAACCTTCTCTAATCGCCAAATTCTCAGACGGTTATATCTCGTTGGATTCACGTTAATATTCAATCTTCACCTCCCCATAAAGCGTTTGTAGGGTGGCCTTCACATGTCGGATGTCGCCCACGGGTTGCGGGTCGATGATGACATGGCGCATGCCGTGGGTGCCTGCCTGTTGGCGGATGCCTGCGAGTGAGCGGAAGAACCATTCATCTATTTGTCCCATCATGAAATGGTTCCATGACGACCCTTGTCGAGGGTCCCATTGCTCGGTCAGTGTGGTGGCTCCTTGTTGTAACTGGAACCCGTAACCAGGTGTCTCATAATGATTGAGCATCTTCCACAACAGTTCGTTATATCCGTTGTCGGCTAAGACGCGGAACAAATAGCGGTTGCCCACATCGCCTGTGGTCAGACGGTCGCCATGCACATGGATATCGGCTATGAGATTTGCCAACACCTCCTGTTTATGGTCGCCAGCGATACCGAGGAAAAGAGGCAGGGCATTACTTGTTTGCGACCCCGTTCCGTAATAGCATGAGTCGGGCTTATAAAAATGTCGGTTGAAAGAGGCTACCACATCATTATATCTTGCGCTGTATTTCTTTGCATCATCAGCATGGCCTGTCATCCGTGCCGCTTCGGTTATCAATTGCAGGTCATAGATATAATGGGCGGTGGCTACGAGCGCTACGGGCGTGTTTTTTGAGAACCCTGCGCGCCAAGGACCATAATCATACCAGTCGCCCAGACCATGGCTCACAATGCCGTCATCTGCTCGGGTATCCAGATACTCCACATAGCGCCGCATCGGCTCATAATGATCAACAATGAGCGTGCTGTCGCCATACATGTCATAATACATGAACGGCAGGATGATGAGCGTGGAACCCCATTCGGGTGAGTCGTCAAACAAATTGCCGAATGAGACGTATTGTGGTGCGGTGGTAGGCACCATGCCGTTTTCTTTTTGCGTATCGACTATATCACGGATGATTTTCGGCACCAATCTCGTCATGTCGTAGTTAAACAACAGCGATGGGCCGCAGAGGTGGTCTTGTTCCAACCATCCCAGTTTCTCGCGGTGCGGACAGTCGGTCATCACTCCTTGCATGTTGCTGCGCTCGGCTCTTTCTATCAGACGGTGGGTTTTCGTAAACAAATCGTTGTCGCACCAGAAGGTCGAAGTCTCCTTGGCGGAGTTATATACAAAACAACTCTGCAACTCATGTATCACAGGCAATCCGTCAGGATTCGGCTCCCCCTCCAAAACCGCACCCTCTACCTGGATATACCGAAATCCATAATACGAAAAACGAGGATGCCAAATCTCAAAAGGTTGGAGGTTAGAGGTAAGAGATTCATTTGCAGATAGAGCGGTATCGTCTTCACCCCTTCGCTCCTTCACTCCATCACTTCCTCTCAACGTATATTCGTAATAATGTTGTCTCCCGGTCTGGCTTTGGTCGCACACGCCTTGTCGGGTCAGCCGCTCTGACACAATCAGTGTCACCTTTTGCCCTCGTTTTCCCGATACCCGGATGGATGGGAATCCCGCCAGATTTTGTCCCATATCGCAAACGAAGGCGGAGCGGTCCACAGTGCGCTTGGTCTTTGCTGATGCTGCGGTGATAGAGTCGGGGTTCACTCGCCACCAGTCATGGATGTCATACCGTTCCATGATTTTCACAGGTGGAGCCGTCTCTGCACGCAAAATGCCTGTAGGCGGTTCCACCACCACGGCCCGCTGCCAATGACTGTCATCGAACCCCGACAGTAGGCAACCTTCCTTTTCCAATCGCGCGTCGTATGACTCGCCGCCGTAGATGCTGTTGAAAGTGATAGGACTCAAAGACCATCGCCAACTGCCGTCGCTGACAATGTGTTCCATGCTGCCGTCATCATAACTCACATCCATACGGAAAAAAAGTCGTGGCGACCCGAAACTGGTTTGCAACTTACTGTATCGGTTGCCGCGTTGAACATTGAAAAAACCATTGCCCAGCATCACAGCGATAGCATTGCCTGCTGAGCGCAAACGGTCGGTCACGTCAAACACGTTGTAATACACCGTGCGGCTGTATTCGCTCCAAAGCGGCGCAAACTCGCTGTCGCCCACTTTCTCGCCGTTCAGTGTCAGTTCATAATGTCCCAACCCGCTGACATATATCATCGCATCGACAATCTTTCTGCGAGGGCGGTATTCTGTCCTGAGAAGGATGCTTTTTGCCGACAACGTATCGACATTTGCCCAAAGCGATTTGAAGTCGTCTTTCTTAAAATCACTGTTGCTCCAGCGCCCTTCTGGGATACCGGCGTCTTTTGTCGTGATGGCTCCAATCCATTCCACGCCATCCATCCGGGGCATCACGCGGATCACCTGTTCACGGCTCCACGCTGACCATCCCTTCTTGTCCTTGATGCGCACTTTCCACAGATAACCTCGCGAATGATAGGGCAATGCGGGCAACATGATATGTTGGCTCTCATCCGAGGTCACCTTGCCGCTGTCATACACTGTTTCACGGCTGTCGCGCTTTGTCACCACAATGTGATAAGCGGTCTGCCCTCTCTGATTACCGGGATTGTCCTTTATATCATACAGCCAGCCCACTTGTATCCTTCCCTCAGATTCCACGATGGCCATAACATCGCGTTGGTAGTTACACATCGTTGTCGTGACTGCCAATTCTGCTTTTACCATCAAGGGTATCAATACCAATAGGATGACTATGATTTTTCTCATTCGATAGATAGTTAAGAATCTTTTTTCTGCCTTTCCTTAGAGAAGGGTGGGGATTAGTCCTTGATCACCACTCGTCCGTCGGTCGCATGTAGTTTGAATCGCACGTTCCACTCTTTGGGCCAGGCGGGCAGCATCTGGAGTTCTCCGTCGGGTGTTTCTTGCAATAGCATCTCCTGCAATCCTATCATTGCCGAACCGCCACGGTTCATGTCTGGTGCCCAGTCGAATCCCGGGTCCCAGAATGCGGGGAAACGATAGGGCCCGTCAGCGAATTTCTCGATACACAATCGTTTTGCTTCGTCGGTCAACCCTAAGCATGCGGCCCATATCAGGTCTTGTTTCCATCCCTTGCTGCTGCGCATGGCAATGGCGTGAGGGTCTTTCTCATAGGTGTTGCGGGCGATGTCCAGTCCGGGTCTGCCCAAACCGTATATACGCCATGGGAATACGGGATACAACTGCGGCGTCTCGGTGTTTTGGATACGCTCCCATGATACGGCTGGCGCGATACATGTGTCACCGTCTATCACGCATAGCGGGATGTCGGGGATGCGCTCGAAGGGTAGGGGACTGGCTGGATAGGCCGATACCACTGTTTTCAGTGCGGCGATGGTGCTCGACGGGTTGAGTGCCATCTTGTATGTCTCGCAACCCGACCCGGGATAAATCTCCAGTTTGCCGCCATCGGTTAACGCATTCTTTCCGGCTTTTTTTGCCCGATACTGATAATGCTCGTCAAA
>CAMJAO010000243.1 GCA_946403615.1 uncultured Prevotellaceae bacterium | reverse complement strand
TTCCGCAACGAGGGCATGGACCGCAACCACAACCCGGAGTTCACCTGCATGGAGTTGTATGTGCAGTACAAGGACTACAACTGGATGATGTCTTTCACAGAGAAACTGCTGGAGACCATCTGTATCGCAGTGAACGGCAAGCCCGAGCGCGAGATTGACGGCAACATTGTGTCGTTCAAGGCACCCTACCGCCGTCTGCCCATCCTCGAGGCCATCAAAGAGAAGACGGGCTTCGACTGCGAGGGCAAGAGCGAGGAGGAAATCCGCGCATTCTGTCTGTCGAAAGACATGGAGGTGGACGAGACCATGGGCAAAGGCAAACTCATCGACGAACTGTTCGGCGAGTTCTGTGAGGGCACATTCATCCAGCCTACCTTTATCATCGACTACCCGGTGGAGATGAGTCCGCTGACGAAGATGCACCGCTCGAAACCCGGACTGACAGAGCGTTTCGAACTGATGGTGAACGGCAAGGAGTTGGCCAACGCCTACTCGGAATTGAACGACCCCATCGACCAGGAGGAGCGCTTCGTAGAGCAGATGCGTTTGGCCGACAAGGGTGACGACGAGGCGATGATCATCGATCAGGACTTCCTGCGCGCCCTGCAATATGGCATGCCCCCGACGAGCGGTATCGGCATCGGTATCGACCGTCTGGTGATGCTCATGACCGGCA
Source organism: uncultured Prevotellaceae bacterium (assembly GCA_946403615.1). Taxonomy (GTDB): domain Bacteria; phylum Bacteroidota; class Bacteroidia; order Bacteroidales; family Bacteroidaceae; genus Prevotella. The sequence continues at coordinate 3,136 of CAMJAO010000243.1, read as the reverse complement.
AGACCTACATCCAAGAAGTGCTGTTCTTCCCGCAAATGAAGCCCGAGAAGAAGATACCCCAGAGTACCGTGGCCGAGTGGGCCGAGATTGGCGTGGGCGAGGAATGGGTGTCCGTGTTGCGTAAGGCAGGGTTCAACCTCGTGCAGAACATCAAGGACGAAAAAGCACAAGGCCTGCAACAAAAAATCGGCGACATCGTCAAGAAATACAAACTCGACCTCCAAAAACCCTCTGTGACAGATATACAGAGTTGGATAGAAAAAAGCCTCACCCCCGACCCCTCTCCAAAGGGCGAGGGGAGTGAATAGACCAAAAAGGGGCAAGGAAAGCTATCCCGTATAAGGAGCTCCCTCTAAACTTCCCCGATGGAGAGAATGAAGAATGTGGAATGAGGAATGACGATTTAACATGCTTCACATAGTTCCCATAATTCCCATAGCGCCCCACCAGAGGACAAATGTCTGAACTCCTGAACTCCTGAACTCCTGAAACTCCTCAAAAAGAACATTAAACCCTCAACACTAAACCGACAACCCTTTGTTTGACTGCGGAAAGATAGCAATAATTGGTGGTGGCAGTTGGGCGACTGCGATAGCCAAGATAGTGGTGAGTCACACTCATCACATAGGGTGGTATATGCGCCGTGACGACCGCATCGAGGACTTCCGGCGTATGTCGCACAACCCGGCTTACCTGACGAGTGTGCATTTCGACATCAATGAGATAGAATTCTCGAGCGACATCAACAAAATCATTCAGGCCTACGACACACTGGTGTTTGTGACCCCGTCGCCCTACTTGAAAAACCACCTGCGCAAACTGCGCACACGCATCAAGGACAAATTCATCGTGACTGCCATCAAAGGCATCGTGCCCGACGAAAACCTGGTGTGCTCGGAGTATTTCCATCATGTGTATGACGTGCCCTACGAGAACCTGGCGTGCATCGGCGGTCCGTCGCATGCCGAGGAGGTGGCGCTCGAGCGCCTGTCTTACCTGACCGTGGGTTGCGCCGACGAAGAGAAGGCGCGCGCATTCACTCAAGTGCTTACCTCGAACTTCATCAAGACGAAGACTTCGACCGACGTGCTCGGCATCGAATACTCGTCGGTGCTGAAAAACGTGTATGCCATCGCGGCAGGCATCTGCAGCGGACTGAAATACGGCGACAACTTCCAGGCCGTGCTCATGGCCAATGCCGTGCAGGAGATGCAACGGTTCCTCAACATCATCCACCCCCTCGAACGCAATGTATATGACTCGGTATATCTGGGCGACCTGCTGGTGACGGGCTATTCCAATTTCTCGCGCAACCGTGTGTTCGGCACGATGATAGGCAAGGGCTACAGCGTGAAGAGCGCGCAGATAGAAATGGAGATGATAGCCGAGGGATTCTTCGGCACGAAGTGTATGAAGGAAATCAACCGCCACATGCATGTGAACATGCCCATCCTCGACGCAGTGTATAACATTCTCTATGAACGTATCTCGCCCCAGATAGAAATCAAACTGCTGACCGACTCGTTCCGCTAAGGACTGCCGGCAGCCCTGAAATCTCCTACGACCATGGACATACGCGACACAGACAAATTGGAACGCGAAAGACTGTTACGCCAAGAAACGCGACGTCAAGATACAACTAAAACAATCATAAAAACAAAAACAATGAAGAACATCACATTAGACATCTCAAAAGCCGCCCCATTCCTCAGCGAGGGCGCAGTGAAAAGTTTTGAACCCAAAGTGAAAGCCGCACACGCCTCATTGGAAGACGGCACCAGCCCCGGAAACGACTTCCTCGGATGGTTGCACCTGCCCACAGAAATCACCCCCGAATTTCTCGACGAGGTGATGGCTTGCGCCGACGTGCTCCGCGCCAACTGCGAAGCCGTGGTGGTAGCCGGCATAGGAGGCAGTTACCTCGGCGCCCGCGCCGTGATTGAGGCTCTGGGCAACTCATTTGCCTGGTTGCGCCGCGACGAGAAGAACCCGACCATTCTTTTCGCTGGCAACAACATCGGTGAGGACTACCTCTCTGAATTGACCGAATATCTGGCCGACAAAAAATTCGGCGTCATCAACATTTCCAAGTCAGGAACGACCACCGAAACCGCTCTTACCTTCCGTCTGCTGAAGAAGCAGTGCGAGGCTCAGCGCGGCAAGGAAGAGGCAAAGAAAGTGATTGTGGCTGTGACCGACGCCAAGCGAGGAGCCGCCCGCACCTGCGCCGACAAAGAGGGCTATAAGAGTTTCATCATCCCCGACAATGTAGGCGGACGCTTCTCCGTGCTCACCCCGGTAGGCCTGCTGCCCATCGCCTGTGCCGGTTTCGATATCCGCCAATTGGTGGCTGGTGCTCAGGACATGGAAAAAGCCTGCGCTCTGGACGTGCCGTTCGACGAGAATATCGCCGCACAGTATGCCGCTGTGCGCAACGCTCTTTATCAGACGGGCAAGAAGATTGAAATCATGGTCAACTATCAGCCCAAACTGCACTTCATGTCAGAGTGGTGGAAGCAACTCTACGGCGAGAGCGAGGGCAAGGACAAGAAGGGCATTTTCCCCGCCAGCGTGGATTTCACCACAGACCTGCACTCCATGGGACAGTGGATTCAGGACGGCGAGCGTACCATCTTCGAAACCGTCATCAGCATTGAGGAGCCCAACCGCAAACTGCTCTTCCCCGAGGACGAGGAGAATCTCGACGGACTGAACTTCCTGGCCGGCAAGCGCGTGGACGAGGTGAATAAGATGGCAGAACTGGGAACACGTCTTGCCCATGTCGACGGCGGTGTGCCCAACATCCGTCTCTCCGTGCCGAAACTCAATGAATATTACATCGGACAGTTGATTTATTTCTTCGAGATAGCCTGCGGCATCAGCGGCAATGTACTGGGTGTGAACCCGTTCAACCAGCCGGGCGTGGAGGCATATAAGAAGAATATGTTTGCACTGCTCGACAAACCCGGTTACGAGGCCGACAGCAAAGCCATCAAAGAAAGATTGGCTCTTGAAGGTTAAGGGTTGAGTGTTTAGGGTTGAGTGTGCAAAAGCTGTGCTCTCAACCCTAAATCTATCCCAGACCATCATTCCGCGTGGGACCTTGGGCGTCGAAGCGTGCAGATTTAATAGGACA
>CAMJAO010000242.1 GCA_946403615.1 uncultured Prevotellaceae bacterium | reverse complement strand
AGCCTACGGCCTGCTGTTACAGCGCGGAAACCCGTCATGGTTGTACAGTATCGACCAGGGAGCCACAACCATCTGGGAACGGTGGGATTCCTATACACTTGAAAACGGCTTTGGTCCCGCCGACATGAATTCGTTCAATCACTATGCTTATGGCGCTGTGGGCGAATGGATGTACCGCTATATGGCTGGTATTGACACAGACGAGGCCAACCCAGAGTTTCGTCACATCCTGCTGAAACCCGAGCCTGATTTACGTAGTGAATTACCTGAGGGACAGAGTAGAATTAGTGAGTTAAACGCTTCATACCTCTCAAATCTTGGCAAAATAGAATCTGCATGGAAGGTGAATGATGATGGAGCCGCGGAATACCGTTGTTCAATTCCTGTCAATAGCGGGGCAACGTTATATCTGCAGGTGTCTGCCTTTGGCAATGTGATAAAAGAAGGGAATAGCAACGCCTCTGAAGCACAAGGTGTTGAATACATGGGGATAGAAGAGGGAAAACACGTTTTCAAACTGACTTCAGGCAAGTACCATTTCCATGGAAACAATCAAGATGAAAGCATTTATAACAACTACAACGAAAAAGAAACGATTTTCATCGATAGGGCTAACGGGCAGATAATAGTTAAAGGTGAAAACATTGAATGCATCCGCCTATATGATTTGAAAGGCTGTTTGTTATATTCCTCAGAGAAAGGTAGTAATACAATAGATGTATCTCAAATGAATCGTGGGGCGTATTTGGTGTGTGTGCTCTCTGGAACGGGGCGAAAGACACTCAAGTTTCTCAAATAAACAACACCACTATGAGAAAGTTCTATTGCCTTATGTTGACCATCTCTATTTCATTAGGGATGGTTTCATGTTGTTTTATTCCATATCCGATTAAAACAGATTCATACAAAATCTTTTTCGGAGAAGACAACGTCCATGTATCAAATGCCTATATCAAAAAACACACCTTGGGGCTCGTCCCTACAGGGGTTGGGAGTTGGCTTGAGACAATTTGAAGTCTTTCAGCGGATACCAATAATATTAGATTTGACTTTCACTTCGCACGTCAACCGTTAAATCTCCCCAAGACGACTAACGGGAAATTCGTCGAACTCACGTTAAAACAAATAGAGGCACCAATGCAGTGTCTCTATTTGTTTTAAGATAGCCCTCACTCACGTTCTTCCCTCTCCTTTATATATAGAGGGTCGGGGTGGGTTTTAAGGTGGGTTTTAGATGATAACCGCCGTGCCGCTGCAAGCCACCATGAGCATGGAGCCGCCGCTGCCGATGGTCTCATAGTCGATATCGATGCCGATGACAGCATTGGCGCCCATTTGTGCGGCGCGGTTGGCCATCTCGTTCATCGATGTGTCTTTTGCCTGTATCAGCACGCGTTCGTAAGTGCCGCTTCTGCCTCCGAAGAAATCGGTCAGACCGGCTTTGAAATCTTTAATGGCATTGGCGCCGATGATGGTCTCGCCTGTGACGATTCCAAGATACTGCTTGACAGGGAAGCCTTCGATAATTGATGTGGTTGTGAATAACATATTATTATAAAGTGGAACCTCCCTCCGTACCCCCTCCAGAGGGGGACACTAACGGAGTGAATTAGTTAATTATGAAATGATAATTGTGAATTAAATAGAGATTTCCGCGGAGCCGAAGCAGCGGTGATGCAGGTCATCGTAGATGACACAAAATTGACCTGGAGCCACACCGTGTATGGGCTGGGCTGAATGTACAAGACAGCCCTCCGCGGCAGGTTCAAGGGTAGCAGGGTGATACTCGGGCGTATGACGGATTTTGAAGGTGACATGCTCGGGCAACCGCGTTCCTGCCTCGGGTGTGAGGAAATGGAAATCGCGGATGGCGAAATCCTGTTTATAAGCAGTCTGCGGGTCATAACCCTTGCTCACATAGAGGATATTCTGCTCCATGTCTTTCTTTACGACAAACCACGGTCCGCCGCCGAAGCCCAGTCCGTGGCGCTGGCCTATGGTATGGAACCACAGTCCGCGGTGCTGGCCGATACGCTTTCCCGTCTCCCACTCTATCACCTCGCCGGGATTTTCGCCCAGATAGCGGCGCAGGTAGTCATTGTAATTGATTTTTCCGAGAAAGCAAATACCCTGCGAGTCTTTTCGCTTGGCATTGACCAGATGTTCGCGCTCGGCTATCTGCCGCACCTCGTCTTTCATGTAATGGCCGATGGGAAAGAGCGCTTTCTTCAACTGCCAGTCATAAATCTGCGCCAGAAAATCGGTCTGGTCCTTAACAGGATCGGGCGAGGTGACCAGCCACTTATGCCCGTCGATGTTTTCGGTCTGTGCATAATGACCCGTAGCGATGAGGTCGTAATCGTGGCCCATTTTCTCGTCGAACGCGCCGAACTTAATCAAGCGGTTGCACATCACATCGGGGTTGGGCGTGAATCCCGCACGCACCTTCTCCATGGTGTAACGCGTCACCTGGTCCCAATACTCCTGATGGCAGTCAACCACTTGCAGCCGACAGCCGAACTTCGCAGCCACAGCCGTGGCCATCTCCAGATCCTCCTCCGACGAGCAGTCCCATTCCTCCTCTTCCTCTGGCCCAATCTTAATATAGAAACAGTCGGGATGGAGTCCTATTTTGGCGAACTCATAGACCACGACCGAACTGTCGACGCCACCGGAGAGCAGCACCGCAATACGCTTGTTTTCTAATTCCTCGATTTTCATAGGTGCAAAAATAAGTTTTTTTGGCGTATTCATGCAACAAAAAGAAAAAAAACTGTATATTTGCACACAAATCGATAGCAATCATAACCCTAAACCTTGAACCCTAAACCCTAAACCATCATGGCAATCATACAACTGAAAAACGAACACCTGACATTAAAGGTATCTACATTGGGAGCTGAACTCCAAAGTATCAAAGACAACGACGGGCAAGAATACCTGTGGCAAGCCGACCCCGAAATCTGGGGACGCCACTCGCCCATCCTCTTCCCCATCGTCTGCGGATTGTGGGAAGGCAAATACCGTGTCGACGGGTATGAATATAAGATGGAGCGCCACGGATTCGCCCGCGACACCGAGTTTTCCGTCATCCGCCAGAGCGAGACGAAGGTGACGATGGCGATACACGACACACCTGAGACGCACCGTGTCTATCCCTGCCACTTCAACCTGTCGGTGACTTACCGTCTCAGCGGGCGGAAGATACATGTCATATGGCATGTGGAGAACATCGACAACAATGAGATTCACTTCCAGATAGGCGGTCATCCTGCATTTTACGTGCCTGGCGTGGAGCCCGGACAACCATTGAAGGGCCGTATGCGCTTCGACGACCCGGGCACGGTGGAACGTGTGTTTGGCGACGTAGGCGGTTGCATCCGTCCCGGACGTTTCCCGCTCGACTCCCGTGACGGCATCTGGGAGTTTGACGAGGAGAGTTTCAAAAACGACGCCGTCATCATCGACCGTTGTCAGTTGGCCGAGGTGGCGCTTTTAGACGAGGACGACGAGCCAGTGGTGACCGTGCACTTCAAGGCACCCGCAGTAGGTCTGTGGAGCCCCTACGGCAAACATGCGCCCTTCGTCTGCATCGAACCGTGGTATGGCATTCATGACAAGGCTTATTATCAAGGCGATTTCAAGGAGAAACAATACATGAACCACCTGCAGCCCGGTGCCTCATTCATGAGCGAATATACTATTGAGATTGGGTGATAATATATAGATGGAGTGCTCTTCCGATTTCTCTTAAAAAGACTAAATAGAGTGCCCTCCGGGCAGAAATCTCACAAATCCACACAAGTCAAGCAGAATTAAAATCTGGAAGATTTGATAA
>CAMJAO010000241.1 GCA_946403615.1 uncultured Prevotellaceae bacterium | reverse complement strand
ATTGCCCGTTTCGTGTTGAAACCCGACAAAGGCAATATGGTGAAAGAGAATCTGGAAGTTCGCCGTCAGCGCAAACTGCGCGGCATCCTGCCCGCTGTGAAACGCATCAACACCGTAGCCAGTGAGCATCCAGAACTAACCAATTACCTGTATATTACATACGCTGTAACCGGTCATGACATTAATTATTACAAGAATGAGAAATCTGTTGTCGTGCTGGGTTCCGGTGCGTATCGCATCGGTTCGTCGGTAGAGTTTGACTGGTGTTCGGTCAACGCCATCAATACCGCCCGCAAGTTGGGTTACAAATCCATCATGATCAACTATAACCCCGAGACCGTTTCGACAGACTATGACATGTGCGACCGATTGTACTTTGACGAGTTGTCGTTGGAGCGTGTGCTCGACGTGATAGACCTGGAACAGCCCCGTGGCGTGATTGTGAGCGTGGGCGGACAGATACCCAACAACCTTGCCATGAAACTGCATCTGCAGGGCGTGCCTGTTTTGGGTACCTCGCCTGTCAACATCGACCGTGCTGAGAACCGCGACAAATTCTCGGCCATGCTCGACAAGTTGGGCATAGACCAGCCCGCATGGCGCGCACTGACATCACTCGACGACATCAAGGAGTTTGTCGAGAAAGTGGGATTCCCCGTGCTGGTACGTCCCTCCTATGTTCTCTCCGGTGCCGCGATGAACGTGTGCTACAGTTATGAGGAATTGGAACGTTTCTTGAAGATGGCCACGGAGGTGAGCAAAGATTATCCTGTTGTGGTATCTCAATTCATGCAGGATACGAAAGAGATAGAATTTGACGCTGTGGCCGACAAGGGCGAAGTGGTGGAATACGCCATCTCTGAACATATCGAATATGCTGGTGTTCACTCTGGTGACGCCACGATGGTGTTCCCCGCACAGCATATGTACTTCTCCACTATCCGCCAAATTAAGAAGATAGCCCGGAAGATTGCTAAAGAACTCAACATCAGCGGTCCTTTCAACATCCAATTCCTGGCTAAATCACGTCAAGTAAGAGTCATAGAGTGCAACCTCCGCGCATCACGCTCCTTCCCCTTTGTGAGCAAGATTTTGAAACGCAATTTCATCGAGACAGCCACCCGCATCATGCTCGACGCACCTTATACTCATCCTGACAGGAGCGAGTTCGACATCGACCGCATCGGCGTGAAAGCATCGCAGTTCTCATTCGCGCGTTTGCAGAACGCAGACCCAGTGCTTGGCGTGGACATGTCTTCAACAGGTGAGGTCGGCTGTCTGGGCGACGATTTGAACGAGGCCATGCTGAATGCGCTGATAGCCACCGGCTACCGTCTCCCGGAGAAGAATGTGCTCATTTCCTCAGGCGGTGTGAAAGGCAAAGTGGATTTGTTGGAACCGAGCCGCATCATGGTACAAAAAGGTTACCACATTTTCGCCACAGCCGGCACAGCGAAGTTCCTCAACGAGAACGGCGTCAAGGCCACGATGGTCAGCTGGCCTGATGAAGAGGGCGAGAACAACGTAATGGACATGATCGCCGCCCATCAGTTCGACCTGATTATCAACGTGCCAAAGAACCACAGCAAACGCGAACTGACCAATGGTTATCGCATCCGTCGTGGAGCCATCGACCATAACATCCCGTTGATGACAAACGTGAGACTTGCCAAAGCATTCATCGAAGCCTTCTGCGCAATGAAACTGGAAGATATTCCCGTGAAGAGTTGGCAGGAATATACTAATTAAAGTAGTTAAAGAAGTTAAAGTAGTTAAAGAAGTTAAGCCAATAGTTTGGTAACTGAGAAGTCAGGGTAAGGCTATAGGGGCTTAAAACGATTATCATCCAATAAACGCCAATGCGAGGTGGACTCATACGTTCCACCTCGCATTTGGCGTCTTCAGAGATGATCATATATTGAGTATAGTAAGCCTTGTGTTGATTATATATTTAATTGTGTTGATTGAGAGTTGATTTATTTTTACCTTATATAGAGTTCAGCAAGTCTTGTGTGATGAATTTATATTGAATGTGTTGATTGAGAGTTGTTGTTCACTTTGATTATCTTCTAGCGTGATGCTTGGGACCGTTAGCCTTGTGATGGCGCGGAGGAGCGGGAGCATGATGACGACGTGGTGGAGGAGCCGGAGCGTGATGACGCGGTGGCACGGGATGATGATGACGCACATGATACAAGCGAGCGAGATAAGCACATTCCGGGCAGGTGCGCGGTGCGAACCTCACATACCTGAGCGAATGGTTGTGACGATAATAACGATGGCGTGGTCTGAAACTGTTGTCAGCACTTGCCGAGACAGCGAATACGAGCGCTGTGACGAGTAAAAGTATATAGCGTTTCATAATCGTAAGTGTTATAGGGTTAAACTATTTTATTTCTTATCTATGGTGCAAAGATAGGGACAATAACAAACCCTCACAATATCTTTTCCCTAAAACAGGGGGCGGTTTACCCTATCGTTTAGAGGGAAATCCCCCCTACCCCATTTTTGGGCCTTATTTAAGGGGATATAAGGAAAGAAAAATGTAACAAAACAGTTTTCTTATTTTTTATGATATTATTTGACAAATAATGTGTATCTTTACAACGGAAAATTCACTTTATTAAAACACCATGAGAAAAGCAAGCAGAGAAATGGATGCGATCTTCGCGTTGGAGGTGTTGGATAAGGCACCCTATGTGACAGTCAGCATGACACGTCCTGACGGGACGCCCTACGGGCTGCCCTTGTCTTTGGCACGTACGGATGACAGCACTTTTTATTTCCACTGCGCTATGGAGGGCGACAAGTTGGAGTGCATCAAGCAAAATCCCACTGTGTTTCTTTCAGCCGTCACCAAATGTGCGCCTACCATCGGGCCGAAAGACAATAGTTTTACCCTACGATATAAATCTGCCACAGCCATTGGACATGCGGAAATCGTCACTGACCGTGATGAGAAGATAGCTGCCTTGAGGGCTATCTGCCTGCGGTTTCTCCCCCACCATATGGACGCTTTCGATGATGCTATTAACCGCAGTCTGGAACGTACGACCGTGGTCAGAATCAACCTGAAAGAGCCCCCTGTCGGTAAGCGGAAAGAATATGATAAAGAAGGAGAGGAACTCAAATGGGGCCGAATGGAATAACCAGACTAAAGAAAAGATAGAACAGGTATATCCAAGAAAAAGGAATTCAGCAACTAAAACAAATATAGAATTATGAGAAGACTGTTTTTATGCCTTTTGGCAATGATGGGTGTGCTGACCCTTTCAGCACAAAGTATTTATGATATCAAGGTAAAGGATGATGCTGGTCAGGACGTACCGCTAACCAAGTACAAGGATAAGGTATTACTGATAGTGAACACCGCCACCCGTTGCGGATTCACGCCACAGTACAAGGAATTGGAAGCCCTGTATGAGAAATACGCAAAGGATGGTCTGGAGATTCTTGATTTTCCCTGTAATCAGTTCGGTGAGCAAGCTCCAGGTACGATTCAAGAGATACACACATTCTGCACATCCAACTTCGACATTCATTTCCCGCAGTTTGATAAGATTGACGTAAACGGCGCCAACGAACATCCACTTTACACATTCTTGAAATCGAAGAAGGGCTTCGGAGGTTTTGATATCAATGACCAGCGTGGAAAGATGATGGACGGGATGCTTCGCAAACAGGATGCTGACTATGACAAGAAGAGTGGCATCAAATGGAACTTCACCAAGTTTCTTGTCAGTCGCGACGGAAAAGTCTTGAAACGCTATGAGCCGACGGACCCAATGAGCGACATCGAGGCAGATATTCAAATCGAGGTGAATCCTGTGCTGAGCAATATC
>CAMJAO010000240.1 GCA_946403615.1 uncultured Prevotellaceae bacterium | reverse complement strand
GACATTCAGAACCACAATCTGACGCTCTAACCAACTGAACTACGGGCACCATGTAGGTCGTTTGCTCGTAAAAGCGGATGCAAAGGTAAGGCTTTATTTCGAGAACGCCAAATTTTTTGTGCTTAAATTTCCAAATTCTTATTGCTTAGCCGGTGCTGCAGGAGCGGCAGGTGCTTGAGCCGGTGCTGCAGGAGCTTGAGCCGGTGCAGCTGCGGGTGCTTGAGTGGCTCCTTCGGCAGGAAGGGTAGCGGCTCCTTCTGTGGCGGCCTTTTGAGAAGCGCCGAAAGTTGACTGCTGGGCTGCGGGTGCTTTTGTACCCTCAACCACGCTCTGTTCTGAATGACCCTTCGGGGCAACAGCAGCGCAGATAACGCTCAAAACAACCATGGCAATGGCGAGACCCCATGTGGCTTTCTCAATGAAGTCCGTGGTCTTGCGAACACCTAATAAACTGTTCGATGATGAGAAGTTGCTGGAAAGACCGCCTCCTTTAGATTCCTGAATCAACACGATGAATATCATCAGCAAGGCTGCCAGCACAATCAAAATTACAAAAAATGTGTACATTTTACTCTTATTTTTTATTGTTGTTTATAATCAATTTCTCTAAAAATCGAATTTGGTCTGCAAAGTAAGCACTTTTTTTTGGATAATTCAAATTTATACGCTTAATTATTTCCAAAGCCTTCGAATATCTGCCCTGTTTGATGTAAATTCGGGCTAAAGTCTCGGTGAAAAAGCCATCATCTGACGATTTTTTGTCATTTTTCTCTTCATCCAACTCTGGCAGGTATTCCAACTCGTCTTTCAAATCTATCTTGCCCGTCTTCAGGAAATCGTCTATCAGTTGCTGACCTTTCATCTCGGGTGTAGGTCCGCTCGGCTCATCACTTTCTTCGGCTTGCATGAGATACGACACATAGTCGATGGCGGCATCGGCTGCAGTGGGTTTACGCTTTTGGCGTGATATGCCCGGCATACTCGGCTGCTGTTCCAGAAACTGGTCGATGAGCGACAATGTGCGGCTTCCGCTCTCTGTCGAAGGAGGCACTGACACATCTTCTTCTTTACGCAGTCGGTAATGTGCCGCTTCCACCAGATTGAAAATCACACGGCGGTCGCTGATATAGATGGCTGCACGACGCAACTCTTCATCAAATGACGGGTCGTGAAGCAGATACAGGTTTTGCAACAGCAAAAGGCGCGCCGTCTGATAATACGGGTGCATGGCAAGTAATGAACGCAGATCGTAGAGTGTCTCTTTGTTCATCGTCTCGGGATGGTGGATGAGTTCTGACAGGTTCATGTTGCTATTACCAATTGGCTACTGTGGCGTTAAATATCTGGTCCGTGATGTCTTTCACCATCTGCGTGACCAGTTCTTCCTGAACGGCGTTCAGCGACTGCGTGGTCTCGTATGTCGATGTGGCAGTGAATTGTTTCTCAAAATCCTGCTCGTGTCGAACGTTGTTCGTGAATCGCACGTTTACAGTCATCGACAGTTCTGTTTGTGACGAATAGCCCTCACTCGACACACTCTTGTTGCGCTGTTGGTATTGTACAATCTCGCCCTCAAGCACCAGGTCGCCGTTGCGTTTTACCTGTTGCAACTTGGTGTGGTTGGCATACAAATCACGCAGTTCATTGTTGAAGATAGCTCTCATGGGTCCCCATACATATGATGCACGGATGGGGAAGTCGCCTATTTGGATGGTTTTCGTCTCGTTATAGTTGATGCTCGCCCCATTGAAACTATACTTTACCGAGCAAGATGTCATTATCAAGCCCAGCATAAGCACATTCAATATGCTAACAAACACTATGCCAAATTTCTTTTTCAAAATGTAAGTTTTTATAGGGATTAGTCATCAATCAACCCGTATCTCCTCAGTCGCCGGTAAAGCGTGCGTTCTGATATGCCCAATTCCTGGGCGGCTTTCTTGCGGTTGCCTTCATGTTTTTCCAGCACTTTCTCTACCACCTGACGGTTTAAGTCGTCTAAGTTCAGGCTCTCGTTTTCAGAAATTTCTTCCGCTTCCGCCTCTTCGATGGGAGCATGGTGATGGTGGGCCTCTCCGTCATTATCATCTTGGCGGTTGATGGGGGTGGGCAGGTGACTCTGCCGGCTGCCGATCTGTGTGTTCTCCTCCAGTTTTTGCCGCAAGTTATTTAATTCACGCTTCATATCCCCCATATTGTTTTGCAACTCGTAGAGGATGGTGAACAGCATCTCGCGTTCGCTTTCGTATTGGTGACTCTTGCTGTCATGTTGGATTGTCGCCAATTGTGTGGTCTCGCGGTCTTGAGGGATAAATTGACGCAGACGGTCTGCGTCGATGATGCGCTCTTCGCTCACAATCGACATCTGCTCAGCCAGATTTTTCAACTGTCTCACGTTTCCCGGCCACTTGTATTTCAGCATCTGCAATTCTGCGTCGGGAGTGAGCGTTATCTGGGGAAAATGGTATTTGTCGGCTATCTCACGGGCAAACAACTTAAACAGCCGGATGATATCCTCGCCGCGCTCACGCAGGGAAGGCATTTGGATGGGGATGGTGTTCAGACGGTAATATAGGTCTTCACGAAAACGTCCCTCGCTGATGGCTTTTTGCATGTTCACATTCGTGGCAGCTACAATACGTACGTTGGTCTTACGGATTTCCTGACCACCCACGCGGATGTATTCGCCTGTTTCTAACACACGCAACAGACGGGCCTGTGTGGCTAACGGCAATTCGCCCACCTCGTCGAGAAACAGCGTTCCGTTGTCGGCCACACCAAAATAGCCCTCACTCTCACCAATGGCACCTGTAAACGAACCCTTTTCATGGCCGAACAGTTCACTGTCTATTGTTCCTTCGGGTATTGAACCACAGTTGATGGCGAAATATCTGCCGTGCCGACGTGGTGAGTTGTCATGGATAATACGCGGGATAATCTCCTTGCCAACGCCGCTCTCACCAACAATCAACACCGACAAGTCAGTCGGCGCTACTTGGAGGGCAACGTCGATGGCACGGTTGAGAGCGTCACAATTACCGATGATATTGTAACGTCTCTTTACGTTTTGAATCGTATCTATATCCATAGGGACTGCAAAATTACTGCTTTTTTTCCAATTGACGATAAAGAAACACGTTTTTTAAGTTTCTTTTCCTTACTCTGCTGTCAATTCTTCCTGTTTCTCTGCTGTCAATTCCTCATTTGGCTGTCCGTCGGTATCTATCTGTCTCGTCTCTTCCTCATGCCGTTTCTCAAACTTTATCAGCAGCAGCCCGATCGCAGTCCAGATAATTTCGCGTATGCGGATAATGAGCGCCACGAAGATACCGTCGCTGGCTGTCAATGCCAAACCGCGTGCCGACATCAGAAAACCGCCCTCGCGGCCACCCAACTGCAGCGGGATGAAGAACAGTAGGTTGGCAAACAAAGAGGTGAATGCCAAAATCAGGATACAGTCTATATAATTGACGGATGGATAAAGCACTTTCAGACAGAAAAATATCTCTAACGCAGAGACAATGCGACATGATAATTCTGACATCACAGCCATCACAAACGTGCGCGGATTCTGGCGGTGAAGCGCTGCTATCTGATTGTCGATATTGTCTAATTGCTCACGGTGGTTCTCCAAAAAGCGCAATGCCCATTTCTTCACAAACGGTATATGCCGCAGTAAGTTCATTGCCCTTACAGCCAACCCTTTACGGTAACCGACAATGAAAAACCAAAGGCCTAACAAGCAGAATGCGCCTGCCGCAGCAAGTAATATGCCCATGCCCACATCAAAAAACTCACGCTTGAACAACAAAAACAGCACGATGGAAATCAGCCAAAACCAAAAATGGCTGAAAATGTGGGTCATAGCA
>CAMJAO010000239.1 GCA_946403615.1 uncultured Prevotellaceae bacterium | reverse complement strand
TCATGTTGGCCAGGTCTTCACGTATCTTGTCGGGGTTGGCACCCGGCTTGTCTATTTTGTTGATGGCGAACACCATCGGCACATTCGCGGCTTGGGCGTGTGCGATGGCCTCCTTGGTGGTGGGCATGACACTGTCGTCGGCAGCGATGATAATGATGGCGATGTCGGTGACCTGAGTACCGCGTGCACGCATGGCGGTGAACGCCTCGTGTCCCGGGGTGTCGAGGAAGGTGATGCGGCGTCCGTCGGCCAGTGTCACATTGTATGCGCCGATGTGCTGGGTAATACCGCCAGCCTCACCCGCGATGACGTTGGTCTTACGGATGTAGTCTAGCAGTGAGGTCTTACCGTGGTCGACATGACCCATGACGGTGACTATAGGTGCGCGGAACTGGAGATCGCTCTCGTCGTCGGCTTCTTCGTGGATAGCCTCGCTGACCTCGGCGCTGACGTATTCGGTCTTGAATCCGAACTCGTCGGCCACGATATTGATAGTCTCAGCGTCGAGTCGCTGGTTGATAGACACCATGATACCTACGCTCATGCAGGTGCCGATGACCTTCACCACGGGAACGTTCATCATCGTAGCCAATTCGCTGACGGTCACGAACTCGGTGAGTTTCAACACCTTGCTCTCTGCGCGTGCTGCCTCGTTCTCCTCCATGAGCTTCTCTTGTACAGCCTCGCGTTTCTCTTTGCGGTATTTGGCGCCCTTCTTGTTTTGTGTCTTCGAAGTGAGGCGTGCCAATGTCTCTTTTACCTGGCGTGCCACATCCTCCTCATTCACCTCTAAGGGTTTCTGGTTGCGTTTGCGGTTCTTCTTCTTTCCGCCCGCCTGGTTGTTGTTCGCGCCCTGGTTGTTATTGTTGTTTTTGTTCTTGTTGGGCTGTGCGCCGCCTTGGTTGGCTACATCATTGATGTCCACACGCTCAGCGCTGATGCGTGCGCGTTTTTTCTTCTCGCCGCGCTGTTGCTGTGCCTTTTCCTCACGCTCTTTGCGACGCTCTTCCTTGGACTTTTTCTTCGGACGCGTGCTTTGGTTGATGGAGTCGAGGTCGATTTTACCCAGCACATTGACTTTCGGAGCCGCTTTCTGTTCGCTCTTAAGGGTGAAAATCTTGGAGTCGGTCTGTGCTTCGGGCTCAGTGGTGTCCTCTTCCGGTTCATCGGCAAGTGTCTCCTCCTCGGCAGTCTCTTCCACCTCGGGTATGGATTCCTCTTGCTCGGGTTCGGGCTGCTCTGTCTTTGTCTCTACAGGCTGCTTTTCGACCACAGGCTCTTCTTTCTTCTCCTCCTGTTTCTTCTCCTGTTCCTTTTCCTTAATCTCGGCGGCAGCCACCGTCTCAGAAACCTCGGCAGCAGGCTTCTGTTTGGGTGCGCTCACTTTTTGCTCCTCGGTGTCAGCCTTCGCTGTATCCGCGGCAGCCTCCGGGGCATTTTGCTTCTTGCCCAAGGTGCCAAGGTCCATCTTTCCCAAAGGCTTAAACTGCTGCCGGCTGTTGTCGAGCAGGTCTTCTGCCTTGTGAGAGGGGGCTTCCTCAGTGCGCTTTTTCTCTTTTGGCCGTTTTTGGAAGATTTTGTCGGCTTGGCTTTTCTGCTCCTTGTCTTTCTGGAATTGCTCCACGAGCGCGTCATATTGAGCGTCGTTGAGTTTGAAATTAGGATCATTCTTTACCTCGCCCAAACCTTTCTTTTCCAGGAAATCAACTGCCGTTTGAAGTCCTATGTTTAATTCACGAATTGCTTTGCTAAATCTGACACTCATTTATTGATAATTGCTTTTGATAAATTTATAATTAAAATCGACACTTGACGTTCATGCGTCATTGTGCCTCGTCGGCTTCGCTGTCATTCTCAAACTCAGCGCGCAGCACATTGATCACATAGTCAACTGTCTCCTCCTCAAGGTCGGCTTTCTCGACCAGCAACTCACGCGGTGCCTTAAGCACTTGTTTTGCGGTGTCGAGGCCGATACGCTTGATGGACTCGATAACCCAATCCTCAATCTCGTCCTTGAATTCGTTCAGATCCACATCCTCGTCTTCATCACCAACGCGCTCGCGGAACACGTCGATGGTGTATTCGGTCAACATGGATGCCAGTTTGATGTTCACACCGTTCTTACCGATGGCCAGCGATACCTCCTCAGGACGGAGATAGACCTGTGCCTTTCTGTTCTCCTGGTCGATGGTGATGCTCGACACGGTGGCGGGTGCCAATGCGCGCTGAATAAACAGTTTCACATTCGCAGAGTAGTTGATGACGTCGATGTTCTCGTTTTGCAACTCTCTCACGATGCTGTGCACACGGCTACCTTTCTGTCCTACACATGCGCCTACGGGGTCGATGCGGTCGTCGTAACTCTCTACGGCCACTTTTGCCCTGTCGCCCGGCATACGTGCAATCTTCTTGATAGAGATGAGGCCGTCATTGATTTCGGGCACCTCAGCCTCTAACAGGCGCTGCAAGAACATGGGACTGGTGCGCGAGAGGATGATTTTCGGGTTGTTGTTCTCATTATCCACGCGGATGATGACGGCACGGATGGTGTCACCATTGCCATAGGTATGTTTTCCGGCTGTCTTTTCGCCTTTCTTCTCATAGTCGGCGGGAATCATCTCTGATCTGGGAAGGATGAGTTCGTTATTCTCGTCGTCGATGACCAGCCATTCGCGTTTGTACGCCATGTTGATTTCGCCGCTGACTATCATGCCCACCTTGTCCTTATATTTGTTATAAAGAGAGTCATGTTCCAGTTCGAGAATCTTGGATGCAAGTGTCTGCCTCAGGTTGAGGATGGCACGACGACCGAATTTGGCGAAGTCCACACGCTCGGTCACATCCTCGCCCACCTCGTAGTCGGGCTCAATCTTCTGAGCGTCTTTCAGGCTGATTTCCCTGTTTTCGTCCTCAACCTCACCGTTGGGAACAACCACGCGACTGCGGTAAATCTCGAAGTCGCCCTTATCGGGGTTGACGATGACATCGTAATTCTCGTCACTGCCAAACATCTTGGCGATGACATTTCTGAAACTCTCCTCCAACACGCTTACCAGCGTGGTGCGATCGATGTTCTTGGTTTCTTTGAACTCCCTGAAGGTCTCGATCATGTTCGGAGTCTCTTCCGTTGTTTTTCTTGCTGCCATAGCTTTATTTGAAACTGATTAGATATTTTGTGTATTTTACTTTGTCCATCTCGAATTGCTTGTCCACATCGGTCAACACGGGGCGTTTCTTACCCTCTTCCTTGACTTTCTCTTTGACGGTCACGGTAAATTGGTTGCCGTCAACGGATTTGAGCAGACCTTTGTATTTCTTGCCGTCAGCATCGAGCACTTCCACCTCTTTGCCGATGAAGTTGATGTATTGTTGGGGCACCTTAAACGGCTGACCCAGTCCGGCGGAACCCACCTCCAATTCGTAATCCTCCACCTCGCGGTCGAGACGCTCCTCAATAAAACGGCTCAAAGCCACACAGTCTTCTATCCACACACCGTCGGCATGGTCTATTTCCACCACGATGCGGTTGTCGGAACTGATTTCAATATCGACGAGGAAATAATCTTTCCCCTCGAGCCACTCTTCTACTAACTGTTTTACAACGGTCTTGTCTATCATAACATAACGTATATTATAATGAAAATGAGGGGCTTTTGCAGCCCCTCATTCCACTGAACGGGTGCAAAAGTACGAACTTTTTCGCACCTGTGCAAGTTTTTCACTGTTTTTTTGACAAATACGGCGATTTTCAGGGGATTTCAAGAGATGGTGGGACGCAAAGGACGTTTTTTATTTGGGAAACAAAAACTCACGAAGGTTATAACATGGAGTGCAGAAGATTGAGGCGTTTCTTTTGAAAGACGGTGAATTGCAGGTCGG
>CAMJAO010000238.1 GCA_946403615.1 uncultured Prevotellaceae bacterium | reverse complement strand
CTCAAATCAAAAACATGGGCATCGTTATAGGTATCGACGTGGGCATCAGCACCACGAAAATCGTTGGCTTAAGAAACGGAAAAGTGTTTTCACCGCTTAGAATCACTGCTGCCGATCCCGTTACTTCGCTTTATGGGGCGTTCGGCAAATATCTCTATGACAATAAGGTGGAGCTAAACCAGGTTGAGAGGGTGATGCTTACCGGTGTGGGAAGCGCATACATTGATAAACCGATTTACGGGCTTTCCACTGAAAAGGCCGATGAATTCCTTTGCGACGGCCTCGGGGCGAAATTTGAGTCTGGACTCGATCACATCATCGTCGTCAGCATCGGCACGGGTACGTCACTCGTCAAATGTGAGGGAGAAGATATCAGGCATATCGGGGGTATAGGCATAGGTGGCGGCACGCTTGCTGGACTCTCGCGCATTATGTTACAAACCTCGGATATTCGCGCCGTCTCCGCTTTGGCCATGCACGGCGACATCAAAAATGTCAATCTCCTTATTGGCGACATCAGTGCGAAGCCCTTGCCAGGTCTGCCTATGGAGGCCACAGCGTCGCTCTTTGCCAATGCCAAAGCCGATATGTCACGCGAGGATATTGCGCTCGGGCTCATCCACATGGTATTGCAGACCGTGGGTAGTGCATCGGTGCTCTCGGCTCTTAACAGCGATATACGTGAGTTCGTCATGATCGGCAACCTGACCCTTCTGCCCCAGTGCCGCGAAGTGTTCCCCAACCTTGAACGTCTCTATGGTGTGCATTTCCGCATTCCTAAATACTCGGAATTTTGTACGGCTATCGGTGCGGCATTGTCATATACCTCTCCAATAAAAGAATGATTTTATCAATACTTTTAAAAGGCTTTGAATCTTATAATATAAGAAGGGCATCAGCCATCGGCTGATGCCCTTCTATTGTAACTGTTTTTTCGGCTTTCCGCCTCCCTGTTCCTTTTGTCGGGGCTCTCGCAAGAAATATCCGCAACAAAGTGAAAACTACTCCTCTCCCGTCATATCCAATTCCGGAATAGAATCCAACTCCTGAAGGGGATTGATGCGGAGTGGACGTTTTCCGATGGGACGCCAAACTGTCGGGGATGTGAGCGGTGTCAGCCCGTCGATAAATGATTTCGCATCAGCGGCATTGTAAGGTTTCCCGTCGCAGGTGTATTCTACCTTCATCGTTTCTGGCGTGGTCGCTTCAATGTATTCATGCAGGTGGAATATCACTCTGCTCATGCTGATGCGGTAATAATCGGCAGCTTTTGTGCCCGTACCATATGAGATGTTGCGTTTCACCACGCCGTCATACAAATCCACCCATGACTTGTATGTGCCTTGCGTCACCTCTTCCGTCTTTCCTTCGGCAAAGGTGAAAATGCCGTAGTCGGCATCAACGGTGTCGCGCAGATATATTTCCTCAAGACCGTCTCCGTCGATATCCACATACATCACTTGAGCGGCATCGTGTTGATGGTTGTAGTCGGCAATATAGTCATTTTTCCATTGGTCGAATAAAACCAACGATTGCCGTAAACCACCACTCGAGGGTCTCATGATGGGTTTCAAAACGGGTTTGGCTTCTTCTTTCACCAAATGTTTCTTGCTCTTGCAACCTGCGATTCCGCAGCAGATAATGACACACAACAGCACATAAATACTTTTTCTCATATAATGTGTTTAGCGTAGAGTGTTTAGTGTACTAATTATGCCCCTTACATCTCGTAGAGGGGAGGGGATGAGGTTTTTTCCCTTCTAAAACGTCATGGCCGTCTCCTGCAATATCTCCGACAGGGTGGGGTGGGTGTGTATCATGTCGGCCAATTCTTTCACAGTCGTGCCCTTGGTCATCAGCGAACTGATTTCCTGCACCATGTCTGAAGCATGTGCGCCGTAGATATGGCATCCGATGAGGCGTCCGTCGTTTCCTGCTAGCAATTTCACCAGACCGTCTGTCTCATTCATGGCCAACGCTTTGCCGTTTGCACGGTAGTAGCCTTTCTTGCACACATATTCTATGCCTTCTGCCTTGCAGCGGTCTTCGGTCATGCCTATTCCTGCTGCCTCAGGATGGGTGAAGATGGCAGATGGTACAAGGTCCAACTTTATGCCGTCATCCTCGCCCATGAGATGGTTTACCACGTGCAAACCTTGGAACGTGGCTGCATGGGCCAACATGCACTTGCCGTTTACATCACCGATGGCAAAAATACCCGGAACATTCGTTTGCAGATGCTCGTCGGTATGGATGCCGTTGCGGTCAAAAACGACACCGGCTTCTTCAAGCCCAAGACCTTCGGTATTCGCTGCACGGCCGGTGGCTATAAGCACCATGTCGGCTTCCACCTGTTCCGTTTTGCCTTTGCGCTCAAAAATCACATATTCGGGGGTTATCTCTTTCACACCCGATTGCATGAAGAAATTAACGCCGCGTTTACCGATGGTTTGGCGCAACCGCTTGGCAATGTCGCTGTCAAGGGCAGGAAGACACTCTTTCAGAAACTCTATCACGGTCACCTCCACTCCGAAACTGTTGAAGATGGAAGCGAATTCCATACCGATGACACCGGCACCGACGATACACAGCCGTTTGGGCAGCGATTCTATATCCAACAACTCCGTCGAGGTCAGCACATGAGGTAAATCGATGCCTTTGATAGGGGGCATCTTCGCACGGGAACCGGTCGCGACGATGATGTTTTTAGCGGTGAATTCCTCACCATTGGCGATGACGGTATGTGCGTCTTTGAATCGTGCTTCGGCCCGCACAAAAGTGATGCCGGGCGCACCCATCAGTGTTTCCACGCCTTGGCGCAAAGCGGCGGTCACTTCACGCTTACGTTCCATCACACGACCGAAGTTGAATTGATAACTCAAGCCCTCCAGTCCATACACCTCACTGTCGCGCAGGGTGTCGAGTATTTCTGCATGACGGCAGAGGGTCTTCGTGGGGATGCAGCCGCAGTTCAGGCATGTGCCGCCGGCCTCACCTTTCTCAAAGATTGTCACAGTCATGCCTTTCTTGGCGGCGTATTCTGCTGTCCGGTATCCGCCAGGACCGCTACCGATGATAATCAGGTCAGATGTCATTTCAAATAATTATAATATTCAAATATGAATGACAAAATACAAAACGATTTACAAATATCCTTTCAAAGGCGTCAGCCCATTCCCCTCCCTTCAGGGGAGGGGAGTAGGGGACGGGGGCTGAATTTCCAATTATGAAATCCTTCAAATATGAAATATCAACCTTCAATGCTAAAATATGTCAGCACCGGCTGTTTAGCGGCCAGCACATCGTCCACACGACCTATCGGAGTGTTGTGCGGAGCGCTTTTCACCGTCTCGGCGTCGGTCTTCGCCTCTTCGGCTATTTTACGCATCGCTTCGATGAAACTGTCGATGGTGTCGATGCTCTCGTTCTCCGTCGGCTCAATCATCAGCGACTCATGGAATAACAACGGGAAATAAATCGTGGGTGCATGATAACCATAGTCCAGCAGTCGTTTTGCCACATCCATTGTGGTCACTCCTGTCGATTTATCCTTCAAACCGTCAAACACAAATTCGTGTTTGCAGAGGGTGTCGATAGGCAGCTCATACACGTCTTTCAGCGATTCCTTGATGTAATTCGCATTCAAGGTGGCCAACGGTCCAACCATTTTCAGATTCTCACGGCCCAGACTCAGGATATAAGTGTATGCGCGCACCATCACAGCGAAATTTCCGAGATTGGCTCCTACACTGATAATATTATTGCGTTTGACGGTGTAAGCGTCATCTGCTTTAATCACACAAGTGGGAAGTAACTCTTCCATGCCTTTCCGTACACCTACAGGACCGCTGCCGGGACCACCGCCGCCATGAGGCGTCGAGA
>CAMJAO010000237.1 GCA_946403615.1 uncultured Prevotellaceae bacterium | reverse complement strand
AGCCGCCATCGGTTTGGCATGTGGCGGCGGCATGTATGTTCTTTCTATCGCTGCCACGGTCATGGTGCTGGTATGTCTTGAGGCATTTAACTACTGGCTGCGAAGAATAGACCAAAAGAGGAAACAAAACGAGAAATATCACCCCAAGGAATCTAAAGAAGAATAAGAGACCTATAGCCTAGGGGGATCTAGAAAAACCTAGGAAAGCCTAGGATATTCTAGGTAAGCCTAGGAAAACCTAGGAAAACTTAAGAAAACCCACATACTATTTCATGACAGGACTGGTATTAGAAGGCGGAGCGATGCGCGGCCTGTTTTCTGCAGGCATCACCGATGTGTGGATGGAAGCAGGCATCGAGTTCGACGGTCTGATAGGCGTGTCGGCAGGTGCCGCATTCGGCTGCAATATCAAATCACGGCAACCCGGCCGTGCCATCCGTTACAACAAACGTTTTGCCCGCGACCCACGTTATAGCGGTTGGCGGTCACTGTGGAAGAGCGGCGATATCTTCAACGCCCAGTTCGCCTACCATGAGGTGCCCGCCAAATATGACATCTTCGACGACAAGGCGTTCGACAATAACCCACTACCATTTTACGTCGTTTGTACGGATGTGGAGAGCGGTCAGCCTGTGTATAAGCAGTTGCCGAAGACCAATTATGACTGTTATGAGTGGATTCGCGCTTCGGCATCGATGCCTGTCGTGTCGAAAGTCGTGGAACTGGAAGGGATGAAACTTCTCGACGGCGGCATAACCGATTCCATCCCTCTGGAAAAGATGATAGAGTTGGGTTATGAGCGCAACGTGGTAATACTGACCCAGCCCGAGGGATATGTGAAAAAGCCCAACCGTCTGATGCCGCTCATCCGCCTGTCTTTACGCAAATACCCCAATGCCGTCAAGGCCTCGCGCGACCGACATCTGATGTATAACCGACAGTTAGAATACGTGCGACGGCGCGAGAAAGAAGGCAACGCACTCGTGATACGCCCTGACAACGCGTTGGAAATAGGTCATATCGAACATGATGCCGCGAAGATGCAGAAAATATATGACATCGGCCGCAAAAAAGGAGAGGAAACATTAAAAGCGGTAAAGGATTTCTTAAAGGCACATTAAAAAATTTTTATTTTTGTTTGCACTTCTCAATATTATTTATATCTTTGCACCGTTAATGATTGTATCACACTTTTAACCTTTACGAATATGAAAAGAAATTTCAAATGGATGGGCCTGATGCTGACGCTCATGGCCGGATTTTTCACACTTAGCCTGACTTCTTGCGGTGATGACGACGATTCATCAGGTTGGGACGCAACCGCTACCCCCAGTGCACTTCGTCACACATGGGATGTGGTGACCTCTACGAACGGTAGTCTGCCTCTCACAGGCGTGGATGAAGTGATTATCGACATGACATCTGGCAATACCATGCGTTTCATTGTGGGCCTGACAACCGCAACAGCCAACGCTTCTGGTGCCAGTGTCGGAGACTATTATCTGCTGTCAAGATACACCTTTAATTTCACCCATTATGGCAATGGTGGCAACAAAGGAGAGTTGCGCTCATCAACCAATGGTACATTCCCCTACGAGATTGTCTCAGGTGGTGTGAACCTGACTATCAATGGTGTGACCTACGGCATGGAGGCTTGTACACTGAGCAGCATCAATCCGATAGTTCCCGACGCAGTGTATAACTATGTACAGTAAACGACCTGCTTATTAGGCAAAAAGAATACGCCCCCGGCTCTCATAAAGAGTCGGGGGCGATTGTGTAATCTAGCCCCCTGCCAACTCCCCCGAGTGGGAGGACAACATTAGTTCACCTATGGAGTATGAACTATTCCATTCTCAAAGTCCGCGGTATGGAGGGACTTATTTCTTGTGGATTTTCTGGTCCACCTTATCCAATTGTTTTTTCACCGTCTGGTCCATTTTCTGGATGACCTCGGGTTTCTGCTCACCGTCTTTATACTCCTTGATGTAGTTGAAATAAACGAAAGCGAGAATACCGGCGAGAACCACCATCACCACCGTTTTGATGAGACAACTGGCCACCTTACGAATCAAGAAGAACGCAACGATAAGTAGGGCGACCGAAAAAAGAATATAAGTTAAATTTTCTGATTCCATGGGACAATATATTTATAAAATTATGGATGCGGCAAGTTATTTGAACAGCGCTCGGAATTGAGCGGGAATGAGCGTCTGGAATTCCATCCGTTCGTTGGTGACGGGATGGTAGAAACAGAGAATGTATGCATGCAGGCATAGGCGGTGTATGGGATCATCGCCATTGCCGTATTTGATGTCGCCGCAAACCGGGTGTCCCATGTCAGCGCAATGTACACGTATCTGGTTTTTGCGTCCCGTCTCAAGGCTGAACTCCACGAGTGAGTGCTCGGTGGTGCGTGCGAGGGTATGAAAGTGTGTCACGGCATATTTTCCGCCATTATCCACAGGCGACGAGAAGGTGACATAGGCGGCATTGTCTTTCAACCAGTTGGCGATGGTGCCTCCATCTTCCTCCATCTCGCCTGAGACGACAGCCACATAGCGGCGGTCATATACTATCTCATGCCAGTTTTGCTCCAGCACTTGTTCGGTCTCCATGTCCTTGGCATAGACCATCAGTCCTGACGTGTCGCGGTCGAGCCGATGTACCACATGTGCCGTACAACGCTGTTTTGACTTACGGAAATAGTCGTCGAGCACAGACTTCACGTTAAGAGACTTATGTCCTGCAGCCATGGAGAGAATACCGATATTCTTCTCAACGACCACAAGGTAGCGGTCTTCATAGACGATTTTCACATAACGACTTTTGAAGGTATCGTTGCGTTTCGTCTTACTCACGCCTATTTTCATACCGGGCTTAAGGGGGTAATCGAACTGTGTCACGGTCTTGCCGTTAACACGAATACCACGCCCCTGAAGCGTCGCTTTGATTTTCGATTTGCTGCCCTTCAAATTGGCCAGCAGCCATTCCAAAAGCGGAGCCTCCTTATCTACCACATAGTGGTCGTATTCTCCTTGATGGTTGACGTATTTCATTGTTATTATCTAAGTTTTGAACTCAACGTAAAGTCCAAACATATATTTTTTGCAAAAATAAACCGAATGTCTGAAATACGCAAATAAATTGAGTTATTTCAGCAGACATCCATCTCTTATCCCTGCCTCTATATCGACAATAAAGCCTCAAACGTTCCAGTCTGAGGCTTTATGTGATATGATAGAATCGGGATTAATCGACAACAACGGGTTTGTATTTCGGCACGAGCGTCTTCATGATGACCCAACCGATGAGATAAGCCACAGCGCAGAAGCAGAACACAATCATGTAGGCTGCCGGTTTACCCTCATAGCCCAAGAATGTGAATGCAGAGCCCTGTCCCTCTGCATAGGTGAAGAGATTACCGGAAATCTTGTTGATGAGCATGGAACCGAGACCACCGGCCATGGCACCGATACCTGTGATGGTAGCGATGGTAGATTTGGGGAACATATCACCTACTGTAGAGAAGATATTGGCCGACCATGCCTGATGTCCGGCACCGGCCAAACCGATGATGATAGCAGGCCACCATGCCGGGTCGATGGGCGAGTTCTCCCACATGGCCAACGGCTGAGCGAAGAGCGCGAAGAGCGGGAAGAATGCGAAAATCAGCATGGCCAACATACGTCCGGCATAAGGATTCATGCCTCGTTTTTCAACAAAGAGTTTGGGCAGATATCCACCGAAGATAGACACCACGGTGACGATAAAGTAGAGCGTGAAGATAAGCAACTGTCCCATACCTGAACTCGATTTATAGCCGAACTGATCGGAGAAATAAGCGGGAGCCCAGAACAGATAGAACCACCACACACCGTCGGTCA
>CAMJAO010000236.1 GCA_946403615.1 uncultured Prevotellaceae bacterium | reverse complement strand
CTTCAGCCCCCGAATAAAGTTGACCCATAATGAAATCCCAGTTGCTGGTATGGGGCGCTAAGCAGATGATATATTTATCAGGGTGGGCGACGGTCACTTCTTTGACCCATCTTTTGCGCTTATACAAATACCAACGGCAAAAACGTTTCCACATCATTTAAAGACATTTATTCGCACAAATTGCCAATCTGGTCTATCACCTCACATATCTGCTTGTTGAAATCATTGGCCAAATCATCGTAGAAAGTCTTGGCGCGCATTCCGGGCTCGGGGTGGGAGATGCGGCTCACAAAATCATTGCGAATGCCGATAATGCTGTCTATCAGGGCATCTGCATTCTTCTGGTCAATACGACCGCTGTAAAGATAAGCGGCAATACATTCTGACAGCACAGCATTGCAAATGCCGTTCACAGACTGTTTTAATGTTCTCTTACTTGCCATAATATGATGATTTTATGGCAAAGATAAACAAAAAAAAGATATCCGCAATGAAATGGATTAAAAAAAACTTCATTTTTAAGTATTTTATTACCTTTTATTTCTATATCTCATAAAAAACAAGTAATTTTGCAGTGACAAAATGAGAACCAATCATTTAATATAAAAAAGACAGATTATGAAAAAAAGTGCATTGCAACTTGCTAGAGCCGATTATCAGCCGAAATTGCCAATCGCGCTCCAAGGGGCAGTTAAGGTAAAAGAAGGTGAACCCACGCAGAGTGTTGACAATCAGGAAGAAATCAAAAAATTGTTCCCCAACACTTACGGAATGCCGCTCGTGGAGTTCGTACCTGCTGAAAAACAGGAAAACAAAAAAATGAATGTCGGTGTCATTCTCAGCGGTGGTCAGGCTCCTGGTGGCCACAACGTCATCACCGGTCTCTTCGACACCATCAAAAAACTCAATCCCGAAAATAAACTCTATGGCTTTATTCTCGGACCTGGCGGACTTGTTGACCACAACTACATGGAACTCACTGCCGACATCGTCAATGAATATCGTAATACCGGTGGATTCGACATGATCGGTTCTGGTAGAACCAAACTGGAGAAAGTGGACCAGTTCGAGAAAGGTTACGAAATCATCCGTGAACTCGATATCCAGGCCGTTGTCATCATCGGTGGCGACGACTCCAACACCAACGCTTGTGTGCTCGCTGAGTATTATGCCGCCAAGAATTACGGCGTGCAGGTCATCGGATGCCCCAAGACCATTGACGGTGACTTGAAAAATGAGCAGATTGAGACTTCTTTCGGATTCGATACCGCTTGTAAGACATATTCTGAACTCATCGGTAACATCGAGCGCGACTGTAACTCAGCACGCAAATATTGGCACTTCATCAAGGTGATGGGACGCTCGGCTTCTCACATCGCTTTGGAGTGTGCTTTGCAGACCCAGCCCAATATATGTCTCGTGTCTGAAGAGGTGGAGGCCAAAAACATGAGTCTTGACGATGTGGTTGAGTATATCGCAGAGGCTGTGGCCAATCGTGCTGCCGACGGTAATTATTTCGGTACTGTTATCATTCCTGAAGGTGTCATCGAGTTTATTCCCGCCATCAAGAAACTGATCGCTCAGCTCAATGACGTGCTCGCTATGCCCGAGGCCAAGGGACTTGACCGTTCTGAACTCATCGACTTTGCCAAGAGCCACCTCACAGAGGACAATCTCAAAGTGTTCAACTCTCTGCCCACAGGCGTAGCACGTCAGTTGGCTCTCGACCGCGACCCCCACGGAAACGTGCAGGTATCGCTCATCGAAACCGAGAAACTCCTCTCAACCATGGTTTCTGTAAAGATCGAGAAATGGAAGAAAGAAGGCAAGTATAAAGGCAAATTCGCCACTCAGCACCATTTCTTCGGATATGAAGGCCGTTGCGCCGCTCCGTCGAATTTTGATGCCGACTACTGCTATGCCCTCGGTGCAAGTGCAGCGCAACTCATCGCCAACGGCAAGACCGGTTACATGGCTATCGTCAAAAACACAACTGCTCCCGCTAACGAGTGGAAGGCCGGTGGTGTGCCTATCACCATGATGATGAACATGGAGAAACGCAATGGCGAAATGAAACCTGTTATCAGAAAAGCATTAGTCGAGCTCGACGGCGCTCCTTTCAAAGAGTTTGTCAAGATGCGCGACGTATGGGCTCGCGAGACAGCGTTTGTCTATCCTGGTCCTATTCAGTATTGGGGTCCCTCTGAGGTTTGCGACCGCACGACAATGACTCTCGCACTCGAACAGCAGAAATAATCAAACCAGATAGGAAAGGGGTGTTAAGGGGCATGATTGCCGCTTAACCTCCTTTTCTTCTTTTTTATTTGTGCTTATTCTCCCAATCTGCCTCTTTTTCACTTTTTACTTTTATTCTACGCTCTTCCCGTTTATATCACTTTTCTATTTACCATGAAAAGGCGCTTGAAGCAATTTCTGATCAATCTGCGTCATACTCCGAAAGGGGTGTGGTGGACTTGCGGATTGCTTTTGGCGGCGGGTTATGCGTGGCTTTTCTTTGCGCTTTTTGTCGGACCTTCTGGTTTCCGTTGGAGGGCATTGTACGGCGATCCCGACTATCCTTCAGGCTATGACATACATGGCATAGACATTAGCCATCATCAGGGATCCATCGACTGGGGAAGACTCCGAACGGCGATGATTGACCGCTGTCCCGTTAGGTTTGTCATGATTAAAGCGACGGAGGGAGGCGACTATGTCGATGACCAGTTTGAGGAGAATTTCTATATGGCGCGAGAATATGGCTTTATCCGGGGAGCATATCATTTTTGGTCGGTGCTCAACGGGGCTAGAGAACAGGCTTATTTCTTCTTGGATAAAGTAAAACTTGAAGAGGGCGACTTGCCGCCCGTTTTGGATGTGGAGACCATCCCCAACAAAGTGTCTGTGGAGGATTTTCAGTTCGATGTGCTGACATGGTTGCATATTGTGGAAGACAGATACCATGTCAAACCCATTATCTATACCAATTATAAATTTAAAGAAAAATACCTTAGCGATTCACGCTTCGATGACTATCCCTATTGGATAGCCCATTATTATGTTAAAGAGGTGGAGTATCAGGGAAAATGGAAATTCTGGCAGCATACTGATGTGGGAAGATTACCTGGTATCAAAGGGTATGTCGATTTAGATATCTACAATGGCAGTTACTATGACTTGAAGCAACTGACCATCAAACCGCAAGAGGATTTCATGAGCACCGATTCCCTCAATCAGGCCAATCCCAATGGTTCCGATTCCATAAATCGCGTCGGCACCCCGGATTCCATCAAGCCCTCCGAACTGAGCGCTTGAATCTCACCGTCACCACGGCCTTTACGTTTTTGCCTCTTGCTTCTTGCCTCTGATTCTTACCTTTCTACCTTCAGCTCAATCATGCACCAATCGGCCTCAATCTCTTGGTTTTGAAGACGCCACCCCAATTCTGCACCTTTTTCTATTAGCAGCGGAGCATCGTGTTCATAAAAACCAGAGAGTATAACCGTTCCGCCGTTCTTGACCAATTCGTTAAATGTCTCCATGTCGGCCAACAACACATTACGGTTGATGTTGGCCAATACCACATCGAACAGGCCGCTCACATGCGACAGTACGCTACGGTCGCCGGGAAGTACCTCAATATCGCTCACACCGTTCAGGTCGATATTGTGAAGTGTATTCCTCACGCTCCAGTCGTCGATATCATAAGCCACAACACTGTCTGCGCCCGCTTTCTTCGCGGCGATAGACAAAATGCCAGTGCCGCAACCGCAATCGAGCACTCTTTTCCCTTTCAACGGCATGGAGAACAGCCGGCGGGTAATCATACGGGTCGTCTCGTGAGTGCCAGTCCCGAATGCCTGATGTGCGTCGATGATGATCTCGTGAGTCACCTCAGTGCCGGGAGGGAG
>CAMJAO010000235.1 GCA_946403615.1 uncultured Prevotellaceae bacterium | reverse complement strand
TGCTCGAAAGAGAAAAAAGACAACGATTATTACAAAATACCCAAGCAAACCGAGGTGCCGGCAGACACTGCCGTTCATGCCATGGAGAATCATAACCAAGAGGAGGTCTTGTCGTGGAACAATTCGCAATATCGGCTTTATGTCCATCGTGAGGCCATAGACTCCATGCCCGTAGTGCATACAAGCGAAGGTGTCAAGTATAAAGACAACCGTATACGTATCAAGATTTTGCGCCGCGACAGTAGCGTGTTCTTCAATCAGGCCTTCACCAAAAACAGTTTCAAGGACATTCTTACCCCCCAATTCCAAAAAAATGGCGCGTTGCTCAATCTCGTTTATGCCGGGTCAGATAATGACCACCTCTTCTTTGCAGGAAGTGTGGGCGATCCCGACGAACTCAGCGACGAGATGATTCCCCTGAGACTTATTGTTGACCGCTTTGGAAAGTATTCTTATAAGGTGGATGAAATTGACACTCACAACGACCGTGCCGACACCACTTTCATCGACGACAGTTACATCAAAGACGAGGAAGACCGCATCAAAAACAAATCGAATCTGTAAACTGTTCCTCGTCTGTATGCGGTGACATTGCCTACGCCGTCAATAACGCCATAAAAAATCCACGGATTTTACGAACTCAAATCTTCGTAAAATCCGTGGAATATTTATCCCTCCTTCGTCGTTGTAAAGTCAGAACTTTGCCATTTTGATGGCATCGATGGCACATTCGTCACCTTTATTGCCCAAACGTCCGCCGCTGCGCTCCTCTGCTTGCTCGAGTGTGTCGGTCGTCAGCAGACCATAAATCACGGGGATGTCGCTCTCCGCATTCAGACGTGCGATGCCGTAGGTCACACCCTGACAGATATAGTCGAAATGGGGGGTCTCGCCACGAATCACACTGCCCAAAATGATGATGGCATCATAATCGTTGCGCTTAGTCATCTGGTGGGCACCGTAAACCAGTTCAAAACTTCCCGGCACGGTTTTCACGTGGATGTTCTCTGGCAATGCACCGTGACGCTCCAGCGTCTGTACAGCACCGTCAAGCAATGCACCAGTGATACTGGGGTTCCATTCCGACACGACTATGCCGAAACACATATTACTGGCGTCGGGCACTTTAGAAAAGTCGTACTCCGACAGATTGTGCATCGAGGTTGCCATTATTTCACAGAGGCGTATTCGATAAACTTATCCATCTCGGTGCTGAGAGGACTCTGCGGATAATTGGCCTTGATATCTTCGAAGACTGCGAGAGCCTCTTCTTTTTTGCCTTGCTCCATCAGAATGATACCTGCCTTGCGAAGGGCTATCGGAGCTATACTGTTGCTCTTGCCTTCAGAATTGGCTTTGTTGGCTAAGTCGGCAGCGCGCTTGAAGGTGCTCACTGCTTCGTCCATCTTTTTCTGGTTGGCATAAACATCACCCAAAGCAACGATAGCCATCGGGCTGATCATCAGGTCATCACCGGGTTTGTAAGCCTCAAGATACTTTGCTGCCTCGTCCCATTTCTCCTGACGGGCATATTCCAAACCGCTGTACAGGTTGGCCAAGTTGCCGGCGTCGGTGCCGCTGTATTCGTCTGCCACTGACAGGAATGTCTTCAGGCTTACGCTGTCCGACGGGTTGCCAAACATCATTTGACCTTTAGCCAGGGCGTTGTTAGCCTTCAACTCACGCGGTTTTACGATAAACTGTTTGTAACCGATGATGGCCACGATGATGAGGAGGATGGCCCCGAGACCGCCAAGAATCAATTTCTTGTGCTTGTTAAAAAACTCTTCCGATTTGTTTGCTACCTTAGTCGCTTCTGACTCGGTCGCTTTCAGGTTCTTTTTTGCCATTATTTTTGTTGATTTTTTTGAATTTTCTTACGGTCAGACGCATCCCTATTTGGCTCGAAAATGACCGTCAAGGAGGTGCGCCCATTTTTTGCGTGGCAAAATTACTGATATTTTCCCACATAGTGAAATTTCTTGCCCTTTTTTTTCGTTTTAGAGCGGATAAACCCGAAAAATAACTTACCTTTGCACAAAAATCGGGACAGCCAATGCGCTTTCCCTCCAATCTCTCTTTCTCCAGTCTATGACTCCTTTCGGTTCATCGTCTTCTTTAACTTCTCAAAAATTCTCACAAAATGCTCCTCTCCCAGATATCCATTGTCAATTATAAAAACATTATGACGGCGACGCTCGACTTGTCGCCTAAAATCAACTGCCTCATAGGACATAACGGGGTGGGGAAGACTAATTTCCTCGATGCCGTTTATTTTTTGTCGTTTTGCCGCAGTGCTTACCATTCTGTCGATTCGCAGGTCATCAGTCATGGAGAGGATTTTTTTATGCTTGAAGGTGCTTACCTCAGTGAGACGGGTGACACGGAGAATGTCTATTGTGGCATGAAACGGGGGCAGAAAAAGCATTTCAAGCGAAATAAAAAAGAATATAAACGCTTGTCTGAGCACATAGGCCTGTTCCCGCTCATCTTTGTCTCTCCTTCTGACAGTATTCTCATCGAAGGCGCTGCTGAGGAAAGACGCAAACTGATGGATGTGGTTATTTCACAATACGACCATTCCTATATTGAGGCGCTCAATAATTACAACAAGGCATTACAGCAGCGAAATGCTTTGCTGAAAATGGAAGATGAGCCCGACCCGTTGCTACTTGACATCTGGGAAAGACAGATGGCAGAAGAGGGTACGAAGATATACATCAAACGCGAGGAGTTCGTCAAAGAATTGGAACCTGTGTTCCAACGCATTTACCAGACTATCTCTGACCAGCGCGAGACGGTGGCGCTGCAATACATTTCTCACGGACAGCGCGGCGATTTGCTTGATGTCATACAGCGCGACCGTGCAAAAGACCGTGCTGTCGGCTATTCACTGCATGGTATCCACCGCGACGACTTGGAGATGATGCTCGGAGGTTATCCTATGAAACGTGAGGGCAGTCAAGGGCAGAACAAGACGTTTGTCATCGCGCTCAAATTGGCGCAGTTTGATTTCCTTAAACGGACTAACAGCCGCACCACGCCCATGCTGTTGCTTGATGATATCTTCGATAAACTCGACGCACAACGGGTGGAACAAATCGTCCGCCTTGTGGCAAGCGATGAGTATGGGCAGATTTTCATCACGGACACCAATCGCGACCACCTCGACCAAATTCTCGGCAACGGCGATTTCGATTACAAACTGTTCGAGGTGAATGATGGCGTGATTACTGAAAAGAAGGGGGAAAAGAATGTTTAAGCGAAAAGTTCAATCTATAGATGAACTCCTGCCACGCGTAATACGTGAAAACGGATTGGAGACACCGCTGCTGCAACGGCGGCTTATCGACGCATGGGATACGGTTACGGGAAATATTGTGGCAAATTACACCGGCGAGAAATACATCCGCAATCAGACACTGTTCGTACACATCTCGAATCCGGCGCTGAGGGCCGACCTCTCGATGATGCGCTCACAATTGGTGAGACGCCTCAACGAGTCTGTCGGCAGCTTGGTCATCACCGATGTCAAGTTAATCTGACCAATAAACAGTTACGGTCTTTACGGCTGATGCCCGGAGGCAACACATGGTCTTTTCCGATGTTTGCCACTTTGTCTTTATTCTGCGCGTCTTGCGCGTTCTTCACAGGATTCCACAGCTTTTTCTTGAATATCTCCAACGCTTTGAGGATGGTCGGATCGTCTGAGTTGAGATATTCCATCCATGCCTGCTCATCAAATATGTTATAGATGATACGGCTGACGATAAACCGCTCTATCAACCGGTGCGACTGTTCTATCATCAGGTTGCGGCGCTTCAGACCGTTGGCTTCACCGTATTGGGCAAACCGCTCCACCAGGTTTTGGCCTTTCAGGTAACGTATCAGTTCTTGATACGTCTTAAATTTAGTCAGCGTATTGCGGTTGTTGTCTGTATAGTCATACGAATACTG
>CAMJAO010000234.1 GCA_946403615.1 uncultured Prevotellaceae bacterium | reverse complement strand
CGATTCCTGCAGCGTTATCCTGGTAATGACCGTGTGACGCTGATAGGTGAGGATGCCTATCAGTGGGGAACGGAAGAGGATTTCGTGAAACAACTCACGGCCGACCTTGATTTCCTTTCTGATTTCGCAAAGAAGAACGGAAAATTGATAGCTCTCACTGAATGTGGATACAAAAACATTCCTGACAGTACATGGTGGACGCGCGTGTTAAAACCTGTCATGGATAAATATCCTATCTCCTATTTCCATACTTGGCGGAATTATAAAGAAGAGTATTTTGGACCGGCTCCGCAACTTCCATGCGCCGCCGACTTCAAAAAACTATATGATGCGGACAATACGTTGTTCCTGAAAGACATACAATAAGAAAGCCATTCTATCGTTGTTTAATATATGTTTTTTAGTATCATATAGTTCCCATCTTAACTTTCATTACGATAATAATGAGGCAAACAAGACGAATAATATTGGCTTTTGTCGTCATTTTGATGGCAGTTACCTCCTATGCGCAAACTACGGGTTCGGCCGCAGCTTTGATCAATAGATTACGTGGCCTGCAAGATAAAGGCGTCATGATAGGTCATCAGGACGATACTGTGTATGGCACGACATGGCACTATGAGAGCGGAAGGAGCGATGTGCTGTCCATTTGTGGAGATTATCCCGCCGTTGTCGGTTTTGAGCTCGGGCGGATTGAGACAGGTGCTGATAAGAATCTTGATGGTGTGCCTTTTGACTTGATGCGTCGGGAAATCATCAAACATCACGAAAGGGGAGGCATCGTTACTTTGTGCTGGCATCCTGTCAATTTTGTTACAGGAAAAAACCATAAAGATCTCAGCGGTAATCCCGTGAAATCCATACTTAAACGTGGTAATGCTAACCGTGCATTCAATACCGCGCTCAATCGTGTGGCTGCGTTTCTCGCATCTCTAAAAGACAGTAAGGGGCAAACTGTACCAGTCATATTCCGTCCATGGCATGAAATGTCGGGGGATTGGTTCTGGTGGGGTACAAAAGGGTGCTCTTCTGGCCAGTATAAGGAATTATTCATTTATACTTATCGCTATATGATGGCTAAAGGGCTTAAAAACATCGTGTGGTGCTATTCTTTGGGCAGTAACCGTCAAGATACACGACTAAAATTCAACATGTTCTATCCTGGTGATGAATACGTTGATATCATCGGAATAGACATCTATGACGCAGTCTCTAAGAAAAACTACATGGGTGATGTGCAGCGCGAATTAATGGCTCTAAAGAATATTGCACAAGAACATAAAAAGTTATTCGCATTTACCGAAACAGGGTTCAAAAATAATCCTGAATCTGACTGGTATACACGAAAACTATTGCCAGCAATCAATGAGAGCCAACCGCTTTATGTGCTTCTATGGCGCAATGCTTGGAATTTGAAGAATGAAAACTACGGACCTGCACCGGATAAAAAACAAGCACCCGATTTCAAACGTTTTTCTGCCAATCCCAGAATGTTATTCTTGAAGAATATAAATGAAAAGAATGCCGAGAACGGAAATTCTTTGAATACGAATGCGGACGAGGAGAAAAAAGAAAGGCCAGTACCAGAAGGGGTTATTCATTTCAATTTCTAAAAAACTAATAAATCTATCCGATGACAGACTTTGAAAATAAAGTACAGGCCCTTAGGGCACATCATGAAGAATTGCTTTCACGGAAAAACAAACCCGTGGAGTGGGGCAATGGTATTTATGAAAAGTATAGATACCCTATCGTAACAGCAGAGCACACACCATTGGAGTGGCGCTATGATTTCTGTGAGAAGGACAATCCGTACCTCATGCAACGCATAATGATGAATGCCACACTCAATAGCGGAGCCATCAAATGGAAAGGTAAATACCTCATCATCGTACGTGTCGAGGGCGCAGACCGCAAATCTTTCTTTGCCGTGGCAGAGAGTCCTAATGGCATTGATAATTTCCGTTTCTGGGAAGAGCCGATAACCATGCCTGATGATGTGATTCCCGCCACCAACATCTATGATATGCGTATCACACAGCATGAGGACGGATGGATTTACGGTGTGTTCTGTGCGGAGCGTCATGATGACAGTTGCCCCAATGACCTCTCGGCGGCTACTGCCACTGCCGGCATTGCACGTACGAAAGACCTTGTCAACTGGGAACGCCTGCCCGACCTTAAGTCTAAGAGTCAACAGCGCAATGTGGTGTTGCACCCTGAGTTTGTAGATGGTAAATATGCTTTCTACACACGCCCGCAAGATGGTTTCATCGACACAGGTTCTGGCGGTGGTATAGGATGGGCGCTCGTAGATGATATCACGAATGCCGTCGTTACTGAGGAGAAAATCATAAATGCGCGCCATTATCACACCATTATGGAAGTGAAAAACGGCGAAGGACCTCATCCCATCAAGACTGACCGCGGATGGCTCCATTTGGCCCATGGCGTACGTGCTTGTGCCAGCGGATTGCGTTATGTGCTTTACATGTATATGACTGCACTCGACGACCCCACCCATGTCATCGCCCAGCCTGGTGGCTATTTCCTTGTTCCAGAAGGTATAGAGTATATCGGTGATGTCATGAATGTGGTCTTTGCAAATGGTTGGATTGCCGACGATGACGGAAAAGTATTCATTTATTATGCCTCGTCAGATACACGTATGCATGTGGCCACTTCCACCATCGACCGCCTTGTCGATTATTGCATGAATACGCCTCAGGATGGTTTAACCACATCAGCGTCGGTTGAGACCATCAAACGCCTAATTAAGAAAAATAAAGGATAAAGTATAATTATTGTTCATTTTTTCCGTTATATAAAGGATATAACAATAAACCTCAAATCTCTAATTTCAAACCTCAAACCATTCTATGGCAAGTTTAAAAGAAAAAATAGGTTATGCTTTGGGCGATGCCGCTGCTGGTGGTATTACATGGAAAATCATGTCTATAGCCTTTCCGCTGTTCTTCACAAATGTCTTCGGACTGACTGTGGCTGATACGGCGGCACTCATGTTGATTGCTCGTATGTTCGATGTGGTCACCGACCCTCTCATGGGCGCTTTGGCCGACCGCACACAGTCAAAATGGGGAACTTACCGCCCTTGGTTAATTTACGGGGCAATACCTTTCGGACTTATTTTTGCACTATTGCTTTATACACCTGATTTCGGACCTGTCGGAAAACGCATATGGGCATACGGATTCTATTTGCTCATGATGGCCATGTATACCGCTGTCAATGTGCCTTACGGTTCACTCCTTGGTGTGATGACCGACGACGACAATGAGAAAAACCAGTTCTCTTCGTTCCGCATGGTGGGTGCTTATGCTATGGGATTCATCACGCTTTTTGCATTCCCGTATGTTCAAAAGATTGTGGGAGGTAGTGAGCAACACCAGTATGCGGTCATTGGTATAATCTTCGGTGCGATAGCTGCGGCAGGAACATTGGCTTGCGGACTACTGACAAAAGAAAGACTGAAACCCGTCAGGGCTGAGAAATTCTCGTTCAAACCGTTCAAGGACTTGTTCAAAAATAAGCCGTGGATATATCTTACCCTTATTGGTATTTGCACAAACTTCTTCAATGGATTCCGTTATGCTGTGGCTGGTTATATGTTTGACTATATCTTAGGCAAGGAAATCACTATTAGTGGGCTTATCATTAATTATACCGTGTTTATGACTTTCGGCGAGGTCACTTGTATGATTTTTGGCGGTCTCTCACCGAAATTCACGCAATGGATGGGCTCAAAGCGCAAAGCGTTTATTGTTGCTGCACTCATATGCGTGGCATTCTCCGTGCTTTTCTTCTTTATGCCTAAAGACCCGGCTTACATCTGGGTGCTTGTCGCCATCGTGGTGCTGACATCTGTCGGTATTGGACTATATTCTCCGCTTTTGTGGTCGATGTATGCCGATGTAGCCGACTATGCTACTGAAAAGAATG
>CAMJAO010000233.1 GCA_946403615.1 uncultured Prevotellaceae bacterium | reverse complement strand
TTAGTATAATCATAAAAATAATGATTAAATTCATTCTCTAAATTATAATGTTTTTTCATAGTGATAGAAATTGTGTTATTTTTTTGCGTATTTTTTCAGTTCCACGGTCATCAATAGCGGCAACAGGCATGAATCCAGGCTCCAAATATAGCATCTCATTCATAATTTGGTGTATACGACCCATGAAACGGTCATTCTCGACTGATTTCATCGTTTTCAGCAGTGCGTCCTCATCGATATCGACAGAACGAATCAACTGATAATAATCACAAAGATGACGCACACGAAGGCGGCCTGAACGTATTAGGGCTTTTATGTTTTCCAACATGATGTAGATTGCCCTGAAGTCTTTGTTGCTGATTGTCGCTAATTGTTTTTGAGATTTTTTACTCGATGTGAAGAGTTGGCGACTCGATAATGGTGTCGTTCCTTCATCGTTTTTAGATCCGTAACGGTCGATAGCATCTGTATCTATATTCGGTGCGTTCAATTGCATCCTTGTAATGCCCGTTTCAATCAAAGACAAAACGTCCTGGTCTGTTGCCAGCAGAAAGATTCGTCGCCAAGACGGCACACTTAAATTACGTAAGTTCAATATTGACTGGGCATCGAGCAATCGCGTTTCATCTTCATCGGCAAGTCCCGTGTGAAGTAACGCACAGAAAGCAGCTTTCTCGTGTTCATGCATCTTTTGGTAATAGGTGCTGTCAGTCACTTTCTGATACAACGAGGTTTGTGCCGTCGATCCACGTTCAGATTCCGAAACATCGTCTATAGATATTTCATCTGTTAAGACGGGCATTTCTATGCGTCGGTTCCATCCCAGTTTTTTTAATGCTTTTGTTTCTTTTTCTGTACTGGAAAAGAGTGCGTTGGCACGTTTAATCTGCTTGCGCTGATACAGAAGAATAGCAGGCAATCGTTTACTCCAGAATTTGTCGTTGACAACCTCTTGATTGAGTTGTCCATGTGGAGAGATAACAACATCGAAATTCCTGTTTTTAGACCAGTGGCATATTTTTGAACCTACATAACTCCAACAGCCATGTACATGCACTATGTCAGGCATCACAGAATAAAGAACTTGCAAATATCTGCTTTGCAAGGAGATAAGATTGATGTATCTGTTTTCGCGTTTGCGAAGACGGTATATCACCACACCGCGCAATGGATTAGACAGTTTCGTGGCGGTCAAAGTGGCGACATAAACCCTGTTTGACTTGGCTTGTTCCACGATTGTCTTCAACAACGCGATGACGGATGGATCGGTACTATTCAATGATGGTATATAGTGTAGCAGTTTCATGACATAGAAGGATATTTGTCATACTTTGTGACTGATGAAATCGTATTTGTCGGCATTCTCATATCTGATGCGGTTACGGGCATTGCGCCAGATCATGCTCAGTTCATAAGGGATGATTTTCCACGAACTGATGGACTGATGATATGCCCTCAAGGCACGTTTCCCGATTATTACCCGAAGACTGAGGGTTACTACCAACGATATTGCTGCGATTGCACAAGCCGTCCATTGATGACTGATAACGCAGTATATTGCTAATCCGGCGACTAACGCGTAATTTACATACATGGCAAACTGATCAATACGATAGCGCAAAAAATGATGACGCGTGCGAAGCAGATGACTGACAGTCTCTTTTAAATAGATATGCTTGTTCTGCCATTGCTTTACCGTTGGTGTGTCCTCTGTCAGCCATCCCTCTTCGTCAAGGCACAATGCCGTGTTGCGGTCTGAGAATTTGTTGACCAGATAGTCGTATTCACTGATGGTGTATTTCAGATTGCCCTGAAAACCATTTCCGTCGAGGAACACGCTTTTCCTGATGGCAAGATTATAGCAATTTGTACGGTATGCTTTCCTCTTCTGTGCCTCACGGAAGATATAGAGCGCGGTATAGAGGTGCTCGAAACGGTAGTAATCTGGTGCAGACAACCCGTAATTGGTATATCCTAAGACAAGGTTGGTAGAAGGCGTGAAGAATGCTGACATACTTCGAAGCCAATGCTTTGTATTGGGCTTGCACGATGGGTCTGTGATAACCACCCATTCATTTCTTGCCGCCTTCATACCTAAGGTGATGGCCAGTTTCTTGTGGCTCATGTACCGCGATGTCTCGGGGATAAATGTTGTATACAGATGTGGGTGCCCGCTGTATCGCTTTAGGATGTCTTCAGTTTCTGAATCATTTTTTTCGCCCACCACAATTACCTCATAACCTGCCGGATAGTCTTGGGTAAGATAAAGTGGGAGATGTTCATCCAACTGTCTCGCATTCCCGTGCGACGTGATGATGAGTGTGATAGGCGTTTCTGACGGCAAGTCTGTCACATCTTCCTTTCTGGGACGTCGGTAGAACGTGTTCAGAAAGGGTGTCAGCAACGATGACAATAACGATGCACCGCTTGCAATTAATGTGACAGAGGTGAAAATCATAAATCTTCTGTGATATAACCTTTGGGCAGTTTGCGGCAATTGTATTGTGATGCCATGATTTCACCGTATGCTCCTGCAGAACGTATTGCTATCAGGTCGCCACGATGTGCTTGGTTCACATCGATGGCTTTAGCGAACACGTCACTTGATTCGCAGATAGGACCAACCACGTCGTAGGTTTCTTTCGGCTCTTCACTTGATATGTTCTCTATCTTGTGATATGCCTGATAAAGCGCCGGACGAATCAAATCTGTCATGCCTGCGTCAACAATGATGAATTGCTTCGCAGTGCCTTTCTTTATATATAATGTACGCGTGATAAGCGAACCGCATTGTGCGACAATAGCACGACCTAACTCGAAATGAAGAGTCTGGTGGCTGCGTAGTTTCAGATTGCGGGCATAGGTCGAGAAATATGACTTGAAATCGGGTATCGACACGCGGTTGGGGTGTACATAATCGACACCCAGACCTCCGCCCACATTGATACTTTCGATGAGGTAGTGCATACGGTCGAGTCGGTCTTGCAAGTCATTGATGCGGTTGCAAAGGGCAGAGAAATCGCCCATGTCGAGTATTTGTGAGCCTATATGGAAATGAAGACCTTTCAGGTGAATATGCGGCATCTGAAGTGCATGCTCAATCGCTTCTTCCATATCACGCATGGCTATACCGAATTTGTTCTCAGCCAACCCCGTGGTGATATTGCTGTGAGTATGTGCCCCCACATCGGGGTTGATTCGGAAGGCGATGTTCGCTGTTTTACCCATCAATGCGGCACGCTCTTCAATTACCTCCAATTCGGCCAGACTCTCAACATTAAAGCAACTGATGTCCTTGCTTAATCCCAAGTCGATTTCCCAGTCGCTTTTCCCCACACCCGCATATACGATTTTCGAGGCCGGAAAACCCGCATTTAATGCGGCTTTAATCTCGCCGCCACTCACGCAGTCAGCCCCCAGACCAGATTGACAGATCACATTGAGCACTTTCGGATTGGCGTTGGCTTTTATGGCGTAATGCACATGAAAGCCAGGGTGGCGGTTTACCTCTTGATGGACAGTGCGTAGTGTCTCACGAAGTAAATCGGTATCGTAATAATAAAAGGGAGTCTCAATTGCTTGGAACCGCTGTACAGGAAATTGTCCTTTCATCTTTATGCTTGTCTGTTAAACAGTTCGGCACTGAGGTTCTGAAGTGCACGTTTCTTGTCTTGTTCCTTGATTAAGAACGAGATATTGTAATTCGAACCGCCGTAGGATATCATTCTGACAGGGATGTCTTTCATCGCGTCGGTGGCAATGGTCTCAAAGCCTAGGTTGCTCCAGTCCAAATCACCTACGACACAAATGATACACATGTTGGTGTCAACTGTAACCGTGCCGTATTTCTTTAACTCATTTACAATATCACTTAAGTGTGTATCATTGTCGATGCTGACGGAAACGCCAACCTCGGATGTGCAAACCATGTCAATCGGTGTCTGGTAACTCTCGAAGATTTCAAATACTTTGCGCAGGAAACCAGTG
>CAMJAO010000232.1 GCA_946403615.1 uncultured Prevotellaceae bacterium | reverse complement strand
TTCGGGTACATAATCTGTCATGCCAAGTTCTTCGAACACTTCGCGGCGTAAGGCGTCCTCCACCTTTTCCCCATAACCCACATGGCCGCCTGTAGCGGTATCCCATTTTCCCGGTTGGATATCTTTCCAGTCGGGGCGTTTTTGCAGATACAGTTCACCCTGGCTGTTAAAAACATGCAGATGAACCACGGGATGAAGTATCTTCGTCCCGTCATGGGCTTGTGCACGGCGTATTTTCCCTATCACGTTGCCCTGTTCGTCAACCACAGGAAACAGTTCTTGCTGATTGTCCATCTTGATGATTCTATTTTCTCTTCCGATGACTTCATATCGGCGTTTGTCTTATCGTTATTCTCTTTTAGTCTCCTTTTTCTATAACTCCATAGTGAATACTTGGCACCCTTGGAAAACCTCATTCCCGATTTCAGGCTCTTTGTCGAAAATGCCGAAGACGGCGCTTCCGCTGCCCGACATGAGCGCATACACGGCTCCCTCTTGATAGAGTTGGTCTTTAATCTGTCGTATCTCTGGATAAAGCGGGAACACACTTTCTTCAAAATCATTAGTCAGGTGTTCGCGCCAGGCATCCAAAGGCATATGTGCCGCTTCTGTACAGTTCATTGCCGGTGCCTTGGGACGGATGCGTGAGTAGGCTTCACGGGTGGAAACGGCGACGGGAGGTTTCACCAGCACCATATATCGTCCGCTCAAGGGTATCTGTTCCTCTTCCAGTGGTGTCAGCACATCGCCGATACCTGTGGCATAAGCTGGTGTGGACTGTATGAAAAAGGCGCAGTCTGCTCCTATTCGGGCAGCATATTTTGTCAGGGTAGGGGCGTCGATGTGCAAATCAAACATCTCGTTGAGCACCCGCAGCATGTAAGCGGCATCGCTCGATCCTCCACCCAGTCCTGCCTGCGAGGGAATGGCTTTGTGCAGACGGATATGTACCTTTGGCAAAGCATGGTCTTGCGCCAACAGCCGATATGCCCGGACCACTAGATTGTCATCAGGGTCGCCCTCCAGTTCCATGCCGGTGATTTGCAGGTCGCATGGCGAGGCGTCTTCTGCTGCGTCTTCTATTACTGTCACCTCCAACGTATCGTAGAGGGGTATCGGGTAGAAGATGGTCTCCAAATCGTGATAACCGTCGCTTCTGCGGGCCACCACATTGAGACCTAAGTTGATTTTTGCACAAGGGAATACGAGCATCTCTACATTGTTTATGATGATAGGCCGCAAAGTTAATGAATAATTTGAAAAGAAAACAAGTAAAAAAGTTAAGAAGTAAAAAAATAAAAACTATTCTTCTTTTCGGGTGGATGTATTCGCTTTTTTTTGTATTTTTGCAACCCCAATGATTTGGCACTTCATTACACTCCATATTATATAACATTATGGCTGATAAAAATAATACCCCCCGTCAAAGAAAAACCAACGTCAATCCGATTGACAACAATTACGGACATCTACAACCCCAAGCCCTCGAAATCGAGAAAATTGTGCTTGGCGCGCTGATGATTGATAAAGACGCATTCACCGTGGTCAGCGAGATTTTGCGTCCCGAGACTTTCTACGATAAACGCCACGAGAAAATCTACCTCGCCATACAAAACCTCAACATGGAGGAGAAACCTGTCGATATCCTTACCGTTGTCGAGGAATTGAAGCGCGAGGGTACGCTTGAAGACATAGGCGGTGCCGTGTATATCGCTGAGTTGTCACAGCATGTGGTGTCATCTGCCCATATCGAACTCCATGCGCGCATCTTGGCACAGAAGTTCCTGGCGCGACAGTTGATTTCCTTTGCCAGCGAGATTGAGACGAGAGCCTTCGACGAATCGGTCGATATAGATGAACTGATGCAGCATGCGGAGGGTTCGCTTTTTGAACTGTCGCAGAAAAACATGCGGCAAGACTATACGCAGATTGACCCCGTTTTGGAGCGCTCGGTGAAAAATATACAGAAAGCGGCGTCGAACACAGGCGGTCTGACTGGTGTGCCCAGTGGATATACCAAATTGGATGAAATCACTTCGGGATGGCAACCCAGTGACCTGGTCATCATCGCAGGTCGCCCGGCTATGGGTAAGACCTCATTCGCCCTGTCCATCGCCAAAAACATCATTGTCGATTATGAGGTGCCGGTCGCATTCTTCTCTTTGGAAATGAATGATGAGCAGCTGGTAAACCGTCTGATTTCCAATGTCTGCGAGATACCGGGTAGCAAAGTCATGAACGGCCAGTTGAACGAGGCAGAATGGAGCCGGCTCGATAAAAACGTGCGAAAATTGCAAGGCAAACCGCTCTATATCGACGATACTGCAGGACTGTCAATCTTTGAACTTCGAACAAAAGCCCGCCGATTAGTGCGTGAGAAAAACGTGCAACTAATCATGATTGACTATCTGCAGTTGATGAATGCCAATGGCGCCCGCTTCGGCAGCAGACAGGAAGAGGTGTCGACCATCAGCCGCTCGCTGAAGGGGTTGGCTAAGGAGTTGAACATACCTGTGATAGCCCTGTCGCAGTTGAACCGTACCGTTGAGAACCGTGAAGGTCTGGAGGGCAAGCGTCCCCAACTGAGCGATTTGCGTGAGTCGGGTGCTATCGAGCAGGATGCGGACATGGTACTCTTCGTACACCGTCCCGAATATTACCACATCTATCAGGATGAGAAAGGCAACGACCTCCGCGGTATGGCACAGATTATCATTGCCAAGCACCGTAAGGGTGCCGTAGGTGATGTGC
The DNA here is from genome assembly GCA_946403615.1 of uncultured Prevotellaceae bacterium. Classification (GTDB taxonomy): domain Bacteria; phylum Bacteroidota; class Bacteroidia; order Bacteroidales; family Bacteroidaceae; genus Prevotella. The sequence continues at coordinate 1,275 of CAMJAO010000232.1, read as the reverse complement.
TCCTCAATTTCAAAGGCGAATATACCCGCTTCTCCAATCCCGAAGACACATATATCTCTCCCAACGATGGCGGCGAATTCCGAGGCTCACGCCTTAATGGCGGCGATATGCCCATGCCCGAACCTCCTTTACCCGCCCCCGACGATCGCCCGCCGTTCTAAGACTCAAATTCCTCCCCCTAAACCCCTTCGATTCAGAAGGGACAAATACCACAAAATGGCAAATTATTATTTTTGTTAAATTTGTGGACATTTATGGTCATTCGTGTTGAAAAAACTAAAGTCCCTTTGTGTTCTCACTGAAATGCCTTACTTTTGCGATGTCATAATCAATTATACTAGTATGAAACAACGTATTATGGGCTGTCTGGTCGCTTTGTTGCTTACAGCAGCCGCCATGGCACAGTCGGTGTCGATTCTGGGTGATTCTTATTCTACCTTCGAGGGGTATGTCACACCTGCTACCAATGAAATGTGGTATTATGAGGAAAACGGCAATAAGAACGACGTGAACGATGTGACTCAAACATGGTGGTGGCAAGTTATCAAAGAAGGCGGTTATAAATTCTGCGTCAACAACTCCTACAGCGGCTCTACCATCGGTTATCGCGGCTATGACGGTAATGACTACAGTGCGCGTTCGTTCATCACACGCATGGACAATCTGGGCAATCCTGACATTATCCTCATTTTCGGCGCCACTAATGACAGTTGGGCTGGTGAACCTGTGGGCGAGTACAAATACGATAACTTGAAGAAATCAGATTTCTTCACTTTCCGGCCCGCCATGGCATATATGTTGGAGCACATGACGCGCCGTTACCTTGGGGTCAGAATCTATTTTATCCTCAACACAGAGTTGCGCTTCGACATCACAGAGTCGTGTAAAACCATCTGTGAACACTATGGCGTGAGGTGCATCACGCTGACCGATATCGACAAACAAAACGGACATCCATCACAAAAAGGAATGAAAGCCATTGCACAGCAGGTATTAAAAGTGTTAAAAGCAGACGAATAATCGTCAGAAATACGTCAAAAGTGACGAATTGTCGCAAATTTTGCAGAAAAACTGTCAATTTATTTGCTGGTTTGGTGTTTTTATTTTAATTTTGCAACCGATTTCAAAACAAGGTATTTATGAACACCATTATTCTGACTCTTTTGGCTCTTGATATTCGACTGCAAGACTACAGCCGGAAGTGACAGGTGATGTGTAAAGTTTTCGTTTTATGAACAGACCTTTCTCACTTCCATGTGTGAAAGGTCTATTATT
>CAMJAO010000231.1 GCA_946403615.1 uncultured Prevotellaceae bacterium | reverse complement strand
GTATGTTGAAATATCTTAACATGTGGAACCGAAAGTAAGACAAGGTGAAGTTGATTTTCTTACCTTGTTATCTTACAGGCGAAGATGGCGTACTCAATATGTCATACTATGATCTCGTCTTAGGAAACGATCTTTGCATCTATCCCTCATATTACGAGCCATGGGGATATACTCCGCTAGAGGCCGTGGCATTCAAAGTGCCATGTATTACGACCGATTTGGCCGGTTTCGGCCTTTGGGCCAATTCTGTTAAAGGCGGATACAGCACTTTGTTAGATGGTGTAAAAGTCATTCACCGTACTGATTATAACTATTCAGAGGTGGCGGATGCCATTAAAGATGAAGTGGCTGATTTCTCCAACATGAGCGAGACTGAAGTGAAGAAAGCACGTTCTAATGCGGATAAACTCTCGAAAAAAGCGCTTTGGAGCGAATTTATCAAATATTACTGGGAAGCCTACGATTTTGCTTTGAGAAAAGCAGAAGAAAGAGCTTAAATTTAATGAATAATGTCATTTACAAAATAATTAGAATTAGTTTATATGAAAATCAAAGCAGATTATGCTAATGCTCCTCAGTGGAAGGAGATTGCTGTTAAATCACGTCTGCCCGAGGAGTTGAAATGCCTCGACGAACTGTCCCACAACATGTGGTGGGCTTGGAACTATGAAGCGAGAAATTTGTGGAAAAGTCTTGATGAGAATTTGTATGAAGAAGTAGGGCACAATCCCGTACTTTTACTCGAACGTCTTAGTTATGACCGCAAGATGGAAATTGTGAAGGATAAATCCATCATGAAGCGTGTCAAAGACGTTTATGCCAAATTCAGAAAATATATGGATGTAAAACCTGATGCAAAACGTCCCTCCGTGGCCTATTTCAGCATGGAGTATGGATTGAATCAGGTATTGAAAATATATTCCGGTGGTCTCGGTATGTTAGCCGGTGATTACCTGAAAGAAGCATCCGACAGCAACGTCGATATGTGTGCCATCGGATTCCTTTACCGTTTTGGCTATTTCAAACAGTCGCTCAGCATGGACGGACAGCAGATTGCCAACTACGAGGCGCAGAATTTTAATTCGCTGCCCATCGAGCGTCAGCTGGACGCTGAAGGTAATCCTATGGTTGTCGATGTGCCCTATATGAACTATCAAGTTCATGCTTACATATGGCGCGTTAATGTGGGGCGTATCGCACTCTACCTGCTCGACACTGATAACGAGATGAACTCTGAGTTTGACAAACCCATTACACACGCACTTTATGGCGGCGACTGGGAAAACCGTCTTAAACAGGAGATTCTTCTTGGTATCGGCGGTATGCTTGTGTTGAAGAAACTCGGAATCAAAAAGCAGATTTATCACTGCAATGAGGGACACGCAGCATTGTGCAATCTGCAGCGTCTTTGCGATTATGTGCAAGGTGGTATGTCGTTCAATCAAGCTCTTGAACTGGTTCGCGTTTCAGGTCTTTACACTTGTCACACACCGGTACCCGCCGGCCATGACTACTTTGACGAGGGCCTTTTCGGCAAATACATGAGCGGTTATCCTGCCATGCTCGGTATCACATGGGATGAATTCATCGGTATGGGACGCCAGAACCCGGAGGATCACTCTGAGAAATTCAGTATGTCTACATTCGCCTGCAACACTTGTCAAGAAGTTAACGGCGTGAGTAAACTCCATGGATGGGTCAGCCAGAAAATGTTCGCTCCTATTTGGAAAGGCTATTATCCCGAAGAGAACCATGTGGGTTATGTCACCAATGGTGTGCACTTCCCCTCATGGGCTGCTACAGAGTGGCGCAAACTTTATGCTAAATATTTCGATGAGAATTTCATGAATGACCAGAGCAACGAGGAAATCTGGCATGCTATTTATAATGTGCCTGATGATGAGATCTGGGCTACTCGCATGGCATTGAAACAAAAACTTGTGCAGTACATTCGTGACAAATTCCGTGAGACATGGCTCAAGAATCAGGGTGATCCCTCACGTGTGGTATCTCTGCTTGAGCGCATCAATCCAAATGCACTGATGATAGGCTTCTGCCGTCGTTTCGCTACCTACAAACGTGCTCACCTGCTCTTCACCGATCTCAACCGTCTGGAGAAAATCGTTAACAATCCCGAACATCCCGTACAGTTCATTTTCTCTGGTAAAGCGCATCCAGCAGACGGTGCAGGACAAGGACTCATCAAACGTATCTACGAAATCAGCCAGCGTCCTGAGTTCCTCGGTAAAATTATTTTCCTTGAGGACTACGACTTCCAGTTGGCTCGCCGTCTCGTCTCTGGTGTGGATATCTGGATGAACACACCGACACGTCCTCTTGAAGCATCAGGTACATCTGGAGAAAAAGCCGAAATGAATGGTGTGGTCAACCTCTCTGTGCTCGACGGCTGGTGGCTCGAAGGTTATCGTGAGGGTGCCGGATGGGCATTAACCGAGAAACGCACCTACGAGAATCAGGCTTATCAAGATCAGTTGGATGCCGCCACCATCTATGGCTTGCTTGAGAATGAGATCATCCCGCTTTATTATGACAAGAATAAGAAGGGGTACAGCAGCGGTTGGATTAAGGTCATTAAGAACTCTATCGCGACTATCGCTCCGCATTACACGATGAAGCGCCAGTTGGATGATTATTATGACAAGTTCTATAACAAACTGGCTGCCCGCTCTGAGAAGTTACAAGCCAACGGTAACCAATTGGCCCGCGAAATTGCCCTTTGGAAAGAGACTGTGGCAGAGCGTTGGGATAGCATTCGTGTCGTTACACGCGAGTCAACCCTCACTGAGGCTGGTATAGAGACAGGTATCGGGTTCACCATTCGTTTTGTTATTGACGAACAAGGACTCGACGATGCCGTAGGACTGGAGTTTGTATCTGTCTATACCGATAAGAAAGGTGAAGAGAAGATTTATAAAGTGCGTCCGTTTAAGATGGTGGCTAAAGAAGGCAACCTTTATACCTTTGAGTGTAATGTGGAACCTGACCATGCCGGCTCTTTCAAAACGGCCATACGTATGTATCCCAAAAACGACAACCTGCCTCATCGTCAGGACTTCTGCTATGTGAAGTGGCTTTAAATGAATAATTAATATACTTTAATCCGGTGGAAATTTTCCACCGGATTTTTTCATCACGCATATTAAGGAGACGATGTCATTCACCAATCCTCCTGCGAACCATATACCTTGCCGTTGACAAGGGCTTTGATGTCGGAAATGACGGGTCGGTTAGTCATCGGATTCAATTGAAGGGCAGGTTTGATGGTCATGTCTTGCACCGACGCCTTCCATGCCTTTTTCACGCTCGCTGCCTCAGATTGTGGTACAGGCATCATCACCGTTCCCCATGCCGTCTTCACCTCGTATGCCTGCCGTGCGCTGTCATATTTGCCAAGTTGATAGTCTTTACGGTGCAACTCGTGTTGTATGTGAAGATAATCTTTCCGCAACTTCTCTTCTTTCATGTCTTGATGCGCCTGATAGACGGCTTCTTCCTTATCGGTTGCCGTGTTGAGCCGTTGTAGCACGTTAATGGCTCTGTTCTCGCAGAAAGTCTTGTAGTCGTTGTCAACATACTCTTTCACAGGCACAGTTTTCTTCCCTTCTGAAAATAACCGTGGGGCGAATTGTTCCACTTCGGCTGCGGTGTAGATGGTGGGCAGCGTGACGGGCTTGTCTACATCGGCCAGCGTCAGTGCGTATTTGTTGTCGTTGCCCACTATACAATAGGTGTAGGTGTCCGGGTCTTTAGCCAGTTTGATGTGTTGGGTTTTAAACATATCGTACTGTGGCGCAATGGTTTCATAAAAACCGTAATACGTCTTTCCGTCGCTCTTGTTGGAGACCAACTCCAAGACACCGCACTTCCCGTCTTTCCACACCTTGACATAGTTGCTGAACGGCCCCATCTTTTCAATCCGGTCGTAATTGATGTCGCTGAACAACTCGCCGTCGGTAGTCATCAGTCCGAACCGCGTCTTTCCCTCATCATCAGGCTCCGACACGATCAGGC
>CAMJAO010000230.1 GCA_946403615.1 uncultured Prevotellaceae bacterium | reverse complement strand
TACGCCATCCGTAAATGATAATTACTATAAAACATATAAACGGCAAGATGAACGACACATTTACAGCCGGCATGCCAAAGAGCGTGTCTTTGTCGATAATGGCAGCCTGGAGAGGAGGCAGGACTGATCCGCCTAAAATCGCCATGATAAGTCCTGCCGCGCCAAACTTCGCATCCTCACCCAATCCTTGCAGGGCGATGCCGTAGATTGTCGGGAACATCAAGGACATACAGCATGAAATAGCGACAAGGCAATACACACCCATACGCCCGTCAATGAAAATGACTCCAATTGTCAAAAGCGCACCAACTACAGCCAAAATTCCAAGAAGTTTTCCGGCGTTAATATATTTCAAGAAGAAAGTACAAATGAAACGGCTGCTGACGAACAATATCATGGCAATGATGTTCAGGCGTTGTGAATAGACCTCTGCCTCAATCTCTGCCATTCCCTCGTTCATAAACACGCGAGTACCATATTGTATGATAAAAGTCCAACACATAATCTGGACTCCCACATAGAAGAACTGCGCAATGACCCCCTCACGGTAATACTTTATGGAAAAGATGCGTTTCAGTGTGGGTAAAAAACTAATACTATGCTCTGTGTCAGCACTTTTCGGCATTTTGGTCATATATATAAGAATAAACATGGCGATGATGACCAGACCGATAATCAAATATGGGGTAATCAACACAGAAAGATCGGAATCACGCATGGCGGCAAATTCATCTTCGCTAAGCAATTGCCGCTCTTCTGTCGATGCGGGGTTAAGACGCGCCTGTATGAAATTCATGGCAACAAACATACCGAACAGTGAGCCTATCGGATTAAAACTTTGTGCCATGTTCAGACGTCGCGTGCTGGTACGCTCGTCACCCATCGACATGATATAAGGGTTGCAACTGGTTTCCAAAAACGACAAACCGCAAGTCAGAATAAAATATGCGATTAGAAATGGATAGTAACTGCCTGTCACCGACGCGGGGAAAAAGAGCAAGGCACCTGTAGCATAAAGCCCCAGTCCCATAAGTACACCTGCTTTATAGGAATATTTACGGATGAAGATGGCAGCAGGAAACGCCATGGCGAAATACCCGCCATAGAATGCCACTTGGACCAAAGCGCCGTCGGTCACACTCATGCGGAATATTTTGGAGAAAGCCTTTACCATGGGGTTGGTGATGTCATTTGCAAATCCCCACAAAGCAAAAATAGATGTGATGAGGATGAATGCGACTAGATATCTTTTCTCTATCAGTTTTGGACTATCCATTGTTTTTTTCATTAAAAGGGAGAAAGCCTGACAGGCTTTCTCCCTGTAGTTATCGATAATTTGGATTCTTATTGATGTTGTTCGCGAAGCAGGTCATTGACGGTCTTGACAGGATTGAACGTAGAAAGGGGAACTTCTACGAACACAGTGCTCCAATCACTCATGGCACCATTCCATAGTCCTGGCAACTCAAGGGCTTTCAGTTCCTTACCGCCCTTGCTCTTGCTGCTGATGAATCCTGTAGATTTATCCACATATTCGGGCAGATTGAACGGTTTGCCTTTGTAGTCCTTGATGGCGCATACCAAATCGACAGGATTGAAGTGAGTGCCTTCTGTAAACATCTTCTGGTACTCTGCGTTGCTCTTGTCTATCTGGCTGCTCTCAAGTATTTGAAGGCTGACGGTGCCATCTTGATTATAGGTCAGGAATGGACCTCCGCCAGGTTCTCCGACATTCTTCACAACGCCACAAACACGCATGGGGCGATTCAATTTTTTGCGCAGATAAATGACTAGTTCGGCATCCTCTAACTCTTTGATGTCTGCCTTGCGGCAGCAGAGGTCGCGCTGTACGAAGCGTACCATTTCGACCAACTCGTCGTGAGTGTATTTACCAGTGTCCAATTTCTCGAGATAGGCAAAAGCCTTTTTCTGCAAGGTCACAAGAATACCGGCAATGAGTTGCTTGTAAGTGACGGTGTCGCCCTTTAACCTGTCGGGAACCACATTGTCAATATTCTTGATGAAAACGACATCAGCATCAATCTCGTTCAAATTCTCAATCAATGCGCCATGACCACCCGGACGGAACAACAGTGAACCGTCATCATTGCGGAAGGGTGTGTTGTCGGCATTGGCTGCGACAGTGTCTGTGCTTGGTTTCTGCTCAGAGAAGGAAATGTTGTATTTTACGCCAAATTTATCAGCGTAAGCATCTTTTTTCTCTGCCACTTTCTTTTCGAAGAAATCCAAATGCTCATGGCTTACAGTGAAATGCACATTCGCCTCATTGTTACTGGCAGCATAAAGAGCACCCTCCACCAAATGCTCCTCCATCGGTGTACGGGCACCATCGTCATAACGGTGGAAAAGCAACATGCCTTTAGGCAACTGGCCATAGTTCATGCCTTTCCCTTCCAGCATATTAGCGACAACAGCCTTGTAATTACCTTCTGCCAGCAGTGTCTCGATGTCTTTTCCTTCATTCTTCAGGCAAGTTTCATTCAGAACGTCAAAGAAGGCGAAGTCGCGGATATGATCAAAATATTTCTTTTCGAAGTCAGTCGTCGGAACATCATAATCGGCAGACAAAAAGGCAAACATGTCTTTGAACATACGGCTGGCAGCACCAGAAGCAGGGACGAATTTGACGATTTTCTTTCCCTCTGCCTTATATTCGTTCCAAGCGTCTATCATTTTAGCACGCTCTTCCTCTTCAGGAGCGACGATACCGTTTCCAACTGCGGCGGCGGCTTCCAATTTCAAAAACGGGAAACCTGTTTTGAACTCTTCTAACTGTACATTGATTTGCTCCTCGGTGATTCCTTTTGAAGCAATTTGTTTAAGATCGTTTTGTGATAGCATAATTATAAAAGTGTGTTTAATATGGTTTTCTGGTAATTTGTTACAAAAATACTTACTTTTTCCCAAATCCAAGCAGTTTTCATGAAAAAATTGTAACTTTGCAGATATAATTCAAGGATTTAACACTCACACTCCGTACAATAACGATAACAAATGGATAAAATATCATTCACACAATACGAAGAAGAACAGTTCACTTCAGCACTCAAGGCATTACATGATTTATTAGGCTCATCATTCACATTGGAAGATGAGCGGACCATCATGTCGCTGTTTAATAAGGCAATGGTGAACAATAAAATACAAAGAGACATCTTTGGCCTCAATCCTCTTGTGTTTGGCATGCAGACCGCTGTTATCGCAGTAGAAGAAACCGGATTGAAACACGACGGTGTCATGGCCATCCTGCTATATGCCTGCGGTGAACACCGGAATATATCTTTGGAAGAAATCGCCAAAACATATAGCGAGGGCGTTGCCCAAATCATCAGAGGTCTTGACCGTGTATTGGAACTTTATCAAAAGACCCCTGTCATCAGTAGTGAGAACTACCGAAACCTGCTGTTGTCATTCGCTGAAGATATGCGCGTCATACTCATCATGATAGCCGACAGGGTAAACTTGATGCGCCAGATACGTGACACGGATCAGAATGAGGCAAAACAAAAAATCTCGGAGGAAGCATCGTATTTGTATGCGCCACTTGCCCATAAACTCGGTCTCTATAAACTGAAAAGCGAATTGGAAGACCTGAGCCTGAAATATATGGAGCACGACGCCTACTATATGATTAAAGAGAAACTAAACGCGACGAAACGATCGCGTGACGCCTACATTGAGCGATTCATCAAGCCGATAGAGGAAAAGCTTCAACAGGCCGGGCTCAAATTTCACATGAAAGGCCGCACAAAAAGCATTCACAGCATCTGGCAGAAGATGAAGAAGCAGAAATGTGGTTTTGAAGGCATCTATGACCTCTTTGCCATCAGGATTATTCTAGACGCTCCGTTGGAAAAAGAGAAGATGCAATGTTGGCAGACTTATTCTATTATCACCGACATGTATCAGCCCAACCCCAAACGCTTGCGCGACTGGCTCTCTGTGCCTAAATCAAACGGATACGAAAGCCTTCACATTACGGTATTGGGACCTGAAAACAAGTGGGTGGAGA
>CAMJAO010000229.1 GCA_946403615.1 uncultured Prevotellaceae bacterium | reverse complement strand
AGAAATTATAACCAAAACTATCATGAGAAAAGCATTATTCGCATTATTCCTGCTGTCCGTCGGCATACCGGCGAGCGCGCAGGACGGTAAAGGACAAGTGGTTTTGACCCCGATGGCGGGCGTCAACGTGTCGTGGATGGCGCCGAACCAGCCCACAATTATTCATGAATCATTTTTTGAGGCGTGTGGTTGTTTTCTCCCTTTTTGAGAGACGTACGTCTTTTTCTTCAATAACGTCAGTTCGATGAATTCATTCGTTTCTATTTTGTGCCACTCGTGGCAGAAATCAAACAAATGTATTTTATCTCCCACCGCCAAAAGGCGGCTTTCTTCTTTTATATCCTTTTATCTCCTCATTTTCATTGCTATTCGACTCATTTTTTGTAATTTTGCACGCAAAATCTATATTATCACAAACAGATGGAATACAACTTCAGAGAAATCGAGAAGAAATGGCAGAAGAAGTGGGTTGAAAACAAGACCTACCAAGTAAAAGAAGACCAGAATAAAAAGAAATTCTACGTGCTCAACATGTTCCCCTACCCATCGGGCGCCGGACTGCATGTTGGTCACCCCTTAGGATATATCGCCAGCGACATTTACGCACGTTATAAACGGCAGCAGGGCTTCAATGTGCTCAACCCCATGGGCTATGACGCATACGGACTGCCCGCCGAGCAGTATGCCATCCAGACAGGACAGCATCCCGCCATCACCACCAACGAAAACATCAACCGCTATCGCAGCCAGTTGGACAAGATTGGTTTCTGTTTCGACTGGGACCGCGAGGTACGTACCTGCGAACCCGGATATTATCACTGGACACAGTGGGCATTCATGAAGATGTTCGCCTCCTACTATGACAACAAACTGCAGAAGGCACAGCCCATTGACCAGTTGGTGAAGTATCTCTCCGAGAACGGCACCGAGGGACTTGACGTGGCATGCAGCGAAGAACTCTGCATCACCGCCGATGAATGGAACGCCATGAGCGAGCGCGAACAGCAACAGACGCTGATGAACTACCGCATCGCCTATCTGGGCGAAACGATGGTGAACTGGTGCGCCGGACTGGGCACCGTGCTTGCCAACGACGAGGTGGTCGATGGTGTGAGCGTGCGCGGCGGATATCCCGTGGTACAGAAAAAGATGATGCAGTGGTGTCTGCGTGTCTCGGCTTACGCACAGCGTCTGCTCGACGGTCTGGACCATATCAACTGGACCGACTCGCTGAAAGAGACACAACGCAACTGGATAGGCCGATCAGAAGGTGCCGAAGTGGTGTTCAACGTGAAAGACAGTGATGTGAAGTTCACCATCTTCACCACCCGCGCCGACACAATGTTTGGTGTCACCTTCATGGTGCTGGCTCCCGAGAGCGAATATGTCGCCCTGGTGACCGCTGACAGCGAAAAGAAGTCGGTGGAAGACTATGTGGCGGCCACGAAGAAACGCACCGAGCGCGAGCGCATCGCCGACCGCAAGGTGACGGGCGTGTTCACCGGTTCGTATGCCATCAACCCCTTCACCGGCGAGGCCATCCCCATCTGGGTGAGCGACTATGTGCTGGCAGGTTACGGCACAGGTGCCATCATGGCCGTGCCGGCGCACGACTCACGCGACTACGCTTTCGCCCGTCATTTCAACCTGCCGATCGTGCCGCTGATTGAGGGTTGCGACGTGAGCGAGGAGAGTTTCGACGCCAAAGAGGGCATCGTATGCAATTCCCCGCGCAAAGACGTGACTCCCTATATCGACTTCTCGCTCAACGGGCTCACGGTGAAAGAAGCCATCGAAGCCACGAAAAAATACGTCAAAGAGCATCAACTGGGCCGTGTGAAGGTCAATTTCCGTCTGCGCGACGCCATCTTCTCGCGCCAGCGCTATTGGGGCGAGCCCTTCCCCGCCTATTACAAAGACGGTATGCCCTACATGATACCCGAAGACAAACTGCCGCTCGAATTGCCCGAGATTGACGAATACAAACCCACAGAGACAGGCGAACCGCCACTCGGCAGAGCCAAGACATGGGCTTGGAACACTGAGACCAACGAGGTGGTGGACAAGTCGCTCATCGACAATGTGACCGTCTTCCCGCTCGAACTCAACACCATGCCGGGATTCGCCGGTTCGTCGGCTTATTATCTCCGCTACATGGACCCGAAGAACACCGAGGCGCTCGTGTCGAAAGAGAATGACGATTACTGGCAGAACGTTGACCTCTATGTCGGCGGTACCGAGCATGCCACCGGACACCTCATCTACTCGCGCTTCTGGAACAAATTCCTCTTCGACCTCGGTGTGTCGTGCAAGGAGGAACCCTTCCAGAAACTGGTCAACCAGGGCATGATCCAGGGCCGCAGCAATTTCGTCTATCGCATCAACAGTGACGATCACGACAAAGCACCCGTATTTGTGAGTCTGGGCCTCAAGAAAGATTACGATGTCACGCCCATTCACGTGGATGTGAACATCGTGGAAAACGATATTCTTGACATCGAGGCGTTCAAGGCTTGGCGTCCTGAATATGCCAATGCCGAGTTTATACTCGAAGACGGCAAATACATCTGCGGATGGGCCATCGAGAAAATGTCGAAATCGATGTTCAACGTGGTCAACCCCGACATGATTGTAGAAAAATACGGTGCTGACACTCTGCGACTCTACGAGATGTTCCTCGGTCCCGTGGAGCAAAGCAAACCTTGGGACACCAACGGTATCGACGGTTGCCACCGCTTCCTCAAGAAATTCTGGAACCTGTTCTTCGGCTCAAGAAGCGACAGCGAGGCCATGCTGCCCCTCGACGGCGAGGCTACCTCTGAGATGCAGAAGAGTGTGCACAAACTCATCAAGAAGGTGACACAGGACATAGAGACCTTCTCTTACAACACGTCGATCGCCGCCTTTATGATTTGTGTCAACGAACTGTCACAACAAAAATGCCAAAACCGCGAACTGCTCACCCAACTGGTGGTGCTCATCGCTCCCTTCGCGCCTCATATCGCAGAGGAATTGTGGGAGAAACTCGGTGTCGAGGGCAGTGTGTGCGATGCTGCATGGCCCGTTTGGAACGAGTCATATCTGGTTGAGAACGAGATGCAACTGACCATCTCCTTCAACGGTAAGGCACGTTTCCAACTTTCCTTCCCCGCCGATGCCGACAATGCCACGATAGAAAAGCAAGTGCTCGCCGACGAGAAGACACAGAAATACATCGAAGGCAAACAGGTGATGAAAGTCATCATCGTGCCCAAACGTATTGTCAACGTCGTTGTGAAATAATGTTTTGGTTTGAGGTTGAGACTTGAGATTTGAAAAATGATTGTGGTAATTAAAACCTCAAAACTCAAGTCTCAAACCTCAAATAGAACTCTCAACCGTTAACGGACTTTCGTCTCCACTCCTTCACTCCTAATAGAGAAACCCTAAACCTTAATTCTATGACCATCAATAAAAAAATACTGCTGACAGAAGGCCAAGACTATTTGGGTCTGACCCTCTCACTGCTGCTGTATGCCTTTGGCTTCACGTTTTTCCTGATGCCTTATGAGATTGTCACTGGCGGTGTGGCGGGTATCTCGGCCATTGTCTATTATGCCACTTCATTCCCCAACTCATATACTTATTTCCTCGTCAATGCGGTATTGTTGGGCATCGGACTGAAAATACTGGGTTGGAAATTCCTGGTGAAGACCATCTATGCCATCCTCGTGCTCACCTTCCTTTTGGAGTTTTTGCGCGAGGCGGCACCCGTGGATGAGAATGGCAACATGGTGAAAATTCTCGGCGAGGGACAGGACTTTATGTCGCTTGTCATCGGATGTATGATGACAGGCAGTGCACTCGGACTTGTCTTTCTCAACAACGGCAGCACGGGCGGCACAGACATCATCGCCGCCTCCATCAACAAATATCATAACATCTCGCTCGGCACCATCCTCATCTTCGTCGATTTCATCATCATCGGCAGCTGTTTCTTCATACCCCAATTCGGCACCACCCTGCAACGCACACAGATGATTGTGTTCGGTTT
>CAMJAO010000228.1 GCA_946403615.1 uncultured Prevotellaceae bacterium | reverse complement strand
AACTCCTGTACTCCGGAACTGCTGAACTCCTGTACTCCTAATAATATGCCTGAATGCAAAAGCGCAAAATAACATCAACAGAAGTGAAAGCCGAGGCATTGCGTCTCGGCTTTTTCGCCTGTGGCATAGCGCGTGCGGAGCCTGTGGATGAGGCCGCCGCAAAAGCGTTCAAGGAATGGCTCCGTCAGGGGGGACATGCCGGTATGGGATATATGGACAATCATACCGACATGCGGCTTGACCCGCGACTGCTCATGCCAGAGGTGAAGAGCATTGTCAGCGTGGCACTCAACTACGCACCTGCGGAGCGCATACCCAAGGGACAACCGCAATTGGCTGTCTATGCCTATGGGCAGGACTATCATGATGTGGTGAAGCAAAAACTGCATCAGTTAGCCTCAGCGATGGGAGTGACCAGCTACCGTGCCTTCTGCGACAGCGCACCTGTGCTAGAGCGCTACTGGGCGGTGAAAGCCGGACTGGGGTGGACAGGACGCAACCACCAACTCATCATACCCCATGCAGGCAGTATGTTCTTCTTGGGCGAGTTGTTCGTCGATGTAGAACTCGATTATGACACACCGATGACGAACCGCTGCGGCAACTGTCATGCATGCATCGACGCCTGCCCCACAGGCGCCATCAGTGTATCGGAAGAAGGGCAGTCACTTTTCGATGCCAACTATTGCCTGTCATATCAAACCATCGAAAACAGGGGCGACATCCCCCACTCCATCGCCGAGAAGATGGGCGACATGATTTATGGTTGCGACCGTTGTCAGGAGGCATGCCCGTGGAACCGCTTTGCCAAGCCCACCACCGAGCCGATGCTCCAGCCCAAGCCCGAACTGCTTGGCATGACCCGCGAACGCTGGTCGGAGTTGACCGTCGAGGAATACCGCGCCCTATTCAAAGGAAGTGCCGTGAAAAGGGCAAAATATGAGGGGCTGATGAGGAATATTAAAGAAAGTCTCAAACCTGACGCCCACCCAGACTGAGGTCTTTGAGTCTATTTTATAATACTTTAGCGGAAGCCATTGATTGTATCTCAAATAATTACACTATCTTTGCAGCAAGAAACCTATTATTTATGCTCTATTTCGATACAGATTATAACAACGGGTTGCATCCCTTGTTGTTGCAGCGCCTGAGCGAGACCAACGACCAACGGACTATCGGTTATGGATTTGACGAGTTTTCGACCAAAGCCAAACAAAAAATACGCGAGGCATGCGAGTGCCCCGGGGCAGACGTATTCTTGCTCACAGGAGGCACACAGACCAATTCCACAGTCATCAGCAGCCTGTTGCATGCTGTGGAGGGCGTGGTCTGTGCCGACACGGGCCATATCAATGTGCATGAGGCAGGCGCCGTGGAATATACGGGTCATAAAGTCATCGCACTGCCCAATCATGACGGCCGGTTGAAGGCTGAAGACTTGGACCGATGCCTGACCGAGTTTGCTACCGACCCCACCGCCGACCATTGTGTGCGTCCCGGCATGGCCTACATCTCTTTCCCTACGGAGGTTGGCACACTCTATTCTGCCAGCGAACTTGATGCGCTATATCAGACCTGCCAGAAACATCAGATACCACTGTTTATCGATGGGGCAAGAATGGGCTATGGTCTGACCAGCGACGCATCTGATGTGACTTTGCCCTACATCGCCCGCCATTGCGACGTGTTCTATATCGGCGGCACGAAGGTGGGAGCACTCTGCGGCGAGGCTGTCGTCTTCCCCCAAGGCAACGCGCCACGCCATTTCTTCAGCATCATCAAGCAACATGGCGCATTGCTGGCAAAGGGGCGACTCACAGGCGTACAGTTTGATGCGCTCTTTACCGACGGTTTGTATCTGAAGATTGCACGACATGCCAACCAGCAAGCAAAACGCCTTCGTGACATCATGACCCGCAACGGACTGCGCCCTTATAACGACTCACCAACCAACCAGCAGTTTTTCATCATTCCCAACGAGATGATCAAAAAAATGGAGCAGGATGTGGTGTTTGAAACCTGGGGCAGTTATGACGAAGAGCATACAACCTGCCGCTTTGTGACCAGTTGGGCTACCACCGACGATGAACTGGATGCTTTGGAAAAAGTGATTCGGGGAATTGGTAGTTAAGGAAGTTAGAGAAGTTAAAGAAGTTAAGCCATTAGATTTATTACAATATCATGAACAAATCATTTCTATTAGCATTGCTGATGACGATGTCACTGTCGGTCAGCGCACAACAAACCGTGCAAATACGTGTGAACCAAGTAGGTTACTACCCCAATCAGGAGAAAACCGCTGTTGTGGAAGGTATTGACCAGAACACGAAGATTGTGGTCAAGAACGAGAAAGGCAAATCGGTGTTGAAGACCAAACCCGTTCGCATGGCGAAATCGCCATGGGGAGAGAAGGAGCGGTACATCGTGGATTTCAGCAGCATCAAGAAACCCAGTAATTACCGGATGGAGGTCAAAGGCCAGTCGCAAGCCTTTGCCGTGCGCAGCGGAGCTTTGAATGACCTCTCGCGAGCCGCCCTGAAACTGTTCTATCTCATCCGTTCTGGCGTGGCTATCGAGAAGGAATACGCGGGCGAATATGCCCGGCCAGCCGGACATCTCGACACCCATGTGTTGGTGCATCCGTCGGCAGCCACCGAAAAGCGCCCCGAAGGGTTTGTCATCAGTTCTCCTTATGGTTGGTATGACGCCGGTGACTACAATAAATACATCGTCAATTCCGCTTATACCGTCGCTGTGATGCTATTGTCGTATGCTGAAAACCAAGACTATTTCAAGAGACTCAACGTACATATACCTGAGAGCGGAAACAGCACCGCCGACCTGCTCGACGAGGTGATGTTCAACCTGAAATGGATGCTTACCATGCAAGACCCTAACGACGGAGGAGTGTATCATAAGTTGACCACGCCCAATTTCGAAGGTTTCGTCATGCCGAGCGCCTGTCAGCAGCAGCGCTATGTCGTGGCAAAGAGTGTGACAGCATCATACGATTTCGCCGCAGTGATGGCACAGGCCGCACGCATCTTCCGCAATAATCCCGATTACGCCGGATTCGCCGCACAGGCAGAACAACAGGCAGTCAAGGCCTACAAATGGGCACAAGAGCACCCCAAAGCATTTTACAATCAGATGGCACTCTCGCGCGAATTTAAGCCTGAGGTGAACACTGGCACATACGGCGACGGCAATGCTCAGGACGAGTTGTTCTGGGCTGCCACAGAGTTGTATTTGCTTACACGCGACGGAGCCTATCTCGCCGATGCACGAAACAATATGCCGAAGGCGTTCACCACTCCCACATGGGGTATGGTGGCCAGTCTGGGCGCATTGGAATGGGTAGCGACGAAAAACGAGGCACTCTCGCAGGAGATGAGGACCCAACTGAAGGAGTATGCCGACCAGCGCATCGCAAAGGTGGGCGAGTCCTCGTTCCAGGCTCCTTTTGGCGACAATAAAGGCGATTTCGGATGGGGATGCATGGCCGAACAGTGTTGTATGCCTGCTATCGCCCTGCTCTATGCCGACAAGTATATTGACAAGGGGAAATACCAGCTTCATGCACTTCAAAACGCAGATTATATGCTGGGCCGCAACGCCTTGGGTTATTGCTATGTGACGGGCTTCGGACAGAAGAGTCCCATGCACCCGCACCACCGTATCTCCGAGGCAGACGGCATCACAGCACCCTTCCCGGGCATGTTGGTAGGCGGACCTAATCCCGGACAACAGGATAAAGGTTCGGGGCTGAAATATCTGTCGAATCTGCCCGACGAGTCGTATCTTGACGACATGGGTTCCTATGCCTCAAACGAGATAGCCATCAACTGGAACGGTGCTCTTGTGGCATTGATCGGATGGCTGGATGCGATGTTGTAATAGCAACCCCCCACCCTGACACTCCCCGAGGGGAGAAAGAAGCCCCCACCCCGACACTCCCCGAGGGGAGGGAGTAGTTTGAATACTTGACAATATTTCCATAGTCTACGGAGTCTTGGAGTTTCTTATAGAAGCAAGA
>CAMJAO010000227.1 GCA_946403615.1 uncultured Prevotellaceae bacterium | reverse complement strand
CCCAAAAAGCAAAGAAAATGAAGAAATTAATGATGTTGTTCGTCGCTGCTGCAGCCATCACATTCGCAGCTTGCAATGGTAACGAAAAAGGTAACGCTAACGCCGAAGGCACCCAGACCGAGGTCGTGGAAAATGACTCCACTGTGAAAGCGGCAGAGGATTCGACAGAGATCAAAGCCGCCCCTGAGGCAAAGGATGGCGAGACCGCAAAAGCCCCCGAGGCTAAGAAGGAGGAAACCGAAAAGGCCAAATAAGAAACCTTCGGTCGTAAAAAATCCCCACTCTTACTTCATGTAGGGGTGGGGATTCTTCCAAAATCTGTCATTAGCGTGATGATGATAACAGTTTTTTTTTGAGCAGATGTTTTGACGGTTTAAGGGAGCAATGGGGTCCATTGTGAACGAGAAATGGTGAAATAGATGACAAAAAGAAAGGTTATTAGCGCGTAATCGTCTAATGGCGGGTTTGGGCTCATTTTTTCTCACGCAATAATCTGCCTATAAATGCGTTATATGCATAGATATGGAAGAACGGTTTTTAATCATCACCCCCACCCAAATGGTGCGTGTAGCCGTCGATGAAATAGTCTATGTGAAAGCCGACGGCAATTATTGCGATTTGGTCCTGATCAACGGGCGTAAACGCAATATGACATTCCAATTGCATTATTTCGAAGACAATCTCAAACGGTTGAAGAGTGCCAAAACATTCATTCGTGTAGGAAGAAGCCTGATTGTCAACCGCGATTATGTGCAGTTTATCGACCTGTCGGGCCAATTCATCATTTTTGGAGGCAAGCACATCCCCAAGGAAAGCAATGAGTCGAGAGGGTTAAACGAGCCCATCTATACCGTGCGAGCCTCGCGTGAAGCGTTAAGTCAATTGAAAGAGGAACTGGAATCAACAAGATAACGACATGGACGAGAATAAAAACACCCAGCAGAACCCGGAAGTACCGGTGTTCATCATCCAACGCGAAAAGACGCCGCAGAAGAAACACTGGCAGACCCTGCTTCGCCGGCTGGCATTAGCCGTGGGGATACTGGCTCTGGCACTGCTGGCATTTTTCGCATACCAGTGGTGGCGACACCATCAGGACGGTGACTTACCGATATCTGTCACCGAGCAGGAAAACATCACCAAACTGCAAAAGCCGCCGGTCAAGGAGAAGGCACAAGTGGTGATGACCACCGACAGCATTCTCGATGTGCCGCTCGAGTTTTATGCCATCCATGGCGTACGCGCCAATATCGAGTTTGCCGAACCCGACACCCTCGATCAGTCCGTTTTTCTTTATTGCCGCTCGGCCGACCATCGTGCTGACAGCATCTATCGCGGAGCACTGGTTGTCAATGGTGAGGAAAAAACGAGCGACGGCGGCCGCATGGGATACATGGCCATGGCTGGCGACCGCTTCGTGATAGGCATCTCCGGTGCCGACGAGACCGAAATGAAGGATTATGTCATCGGCCAGGGAGGTTCCTATTTCCGCCAGCAGGTGTTGGTGTCGGCCAACAGGGTTCCTCATGACTTTGAATTGCACGGCAAGGTGGAGCGCAAAGCCATCGGACGCATCGGCGAACAGTATTATCTCATCTCCACACTGGATAAAGAGACGATGTGGGATTTTGCCGATGCACTGCGTGAATATGGTTTCATCGATGCGGTCTATATCACTGGCGGTAATGATTATTGCTATTACCGCGATTCTATCGGTACCCGCCACGACATCGGCGATGTGAGCGATTACCCCCATAAGAAATGGGCAGGCATTGCCCCTTGGCTGGTATTCAGAAAACGTTGAACGTTAGAAATTGGCCGTTGAACGTTAATCATTTAAATCGTTAAGGACGTTAAGGACCCTAAAGTCTTTAACGTCCTTAATGATTTTATTAAGGTTTGACCTTCATCTTTTTCCCGCTGTATTTGACGGTTTTATCTCCCTTGCCTGGCAGGTGGATGCGCATGGTTTGTTGTTTCGTCATCCCCTTGTAGGCGCCTTCCCGTTTTCCGACGGTTAACTCTTGGCGAGTGTTATCCCAATGCAGGGCGACACGTGTGCATGCGCCTTGCTCGTAATCATTGCTGACGCCGTCGTCATTATACAACGTAAAGTCGGCGTCGGCTCCCGGGTAGATATAGATGTCGAGGGTGCTGTCATCGTTTGTGGCGGTCGATTGGCATACTGTTCCCAAGGGCAAAATACTTCCCGCCTTCACAAACACAGGGATATGTCCCTTGTCAATTCTTGTCGCCACGGTTTTTCCTCCGTCAAAATGCTGTCCGCTACGTTGGTCATACCACCCTCCTTTGCATATGGGCAAATAGGTGTTCCAAGTAGTCACTTGCGATTCCGTGACAGGGCTGATCAACAGCGAAGGGCCGAACATATAGGACTGCTTCTGTTGCAATGCCAGCTGGTCACCGGCGAAATCAAACACCAGCGGACGCATCAACGTGTAACCTTCGTAAGCCACCGCCGCCGCACAACTATAGGTATAGGGCAACAGACGATAGCGCTCTTTCAGACATTCGGCGATGACCGACTGCGCCTCATCGCCATAGTTCCATGGCTCGGTGTTGCTCATATAGCCGTGTACCCTCATCAGTGGCAAATAGACGCTTGTCTCAATCCACCTGAGCATACGCTCGATATAATCCGCATTGTTGTATTGGTCGCCAGGACGGAAGAAACCGCCTGCGTCATAGGTCCACCAAGGGATGCCGGCCGCCTGTACGCCCAGTCCGGCACTGATTTGCCGGCGCAGCGTCTCCCAGTCATTACCCACGTCGCCCGACCACAGTGCCGACCCGTAGCGCTGTATGCCCGGGAACCCGCATCGGGTGAGAATCATCGGGCGACGCGACGGCTGGTCTTTTTTCAGTCCCTCAAAGACGGTTTTGTTCACCAGCAGCGGATAGACGTTGCGCACAATCTCGCCCGACCATTTACCGCCGTTCACACGCCGGCCGGCCAAATCATCGTTTTCAGGCTCCGTAGCGTCCTGCCACCATGCGTCGATACCCAAGGGCAACAGTCGTCGGCTGAAGTTCGTCCAATAGGCATTTGCGGCGTTTTCAGAGAAGAAATCTATCCAGTCGGTGCCTGGGATATAATGTCCGTCGCGCTCCATTTCATGCCCCACCTCGGAATTTTTGTCAATCTTCGACCATACGCTGACCATGAGCCGCATACCCATACGATGCAAACTGTCGGTCAAGAGTTTCGGGTCGGGATAGTGTTCTTCGTCAAACCGCATCGAGTTCCACCCGTATTTTCCCCAGTATTGCCAGTCTTGCACCATCACATCGACGGGCAGACGTTCCTTGCGAAAACGTTGGGCTGTGGACAGAATCTCATCCTGAGAGTGGAACCGCTCACGGCAATGGATGTATCCGAGCGCCCATTTTGGCATCATGGGAGACTTTCCGGTCAGTTGGCGGTAAGCTGCGATGACCTCATCGGCAGAACCTGTGAAGACCGTAAAATCGACACATTGTGCCACAGGCGATTGTAATACCGTGGTAGCGTCGGTCAGCCGGTAATACACCACGGGCTTGTCACCATTCGACAGTTCGGCTTCCAAATGATGTCTTCCCGCCTTCAGGTGTACGATGGTCGAAGCTGTGGGCGGCAACCACACGTTTCTCATCTCTATCACATTCGTACCGTCAATAGAAAGGTTGTGCCTACGTGCCATTTTCTGGCCGATGTCGAGCAGGATGGCATAATCGCCCTCAGTGTCGATGTCAAGCGTCGCCTCAAAGCGGTTATGCTCGCGCCGCTCCAATCTGCCACCCTCCGTAGAGGTCACGTTCACTGTCTCTGCCTCGCCTTTCAACCCGGTCTTTTCCAAGGTCACCGAATGGTCTGAAGGATTGAGGTCAGTCAGTCCGTAATTGTTCCATAGCAGCCCATAGCCTTTGCTTGACAGCAGCATCGGCAGTGATATCTGCGTGTTCACCTGAGTGAGGCGTCGCACCAGTCCCTTCAGATTGACAAAACCGTCTTGAAACTGCCCCAGACCATAAAGATATTCGTCGGCGGGCGAAGTGAT
>CAMJAO010000226.1 GCA_946403615.1 uncultured Prevotellaceae bacterium | reverse complement strand
CGGCAGAAAAATTTGATGAGACCCGCGGTTTCAAATTTATCTCATATGCGGTGTGGTGGATTCGTCAGAGCATCCTGCAAGCCATCGCCGAGCAGAGTCGTTTGGTACGTGTGCCTTTGAATCAAGTGGGATTACAAGGTATCATAAACCGTGAGTTGAACAAATTTGAGCAGTTGCACGAGCGTCGTCCGAGCATTGACGAGATAGCCGACCGTGTCGATGTGCCTCAAGAGAAGATAGAAGAAGCGTTGAAAGGTTCTACACGTCATGTTTCGGTAGATGCACCTTTCGCCGACGATGAAGAGAACAGCCTGTTGGATATATTGCCCGACATCGATGCCCCAAGCGCTGACAAGGGCTTGGTAGACGAGTCTCTTCGTAAAGAGATATCCCACGCACTTCAGATGTTGAGTGAACGTGAACGCCATGTCATAGAGGCGTTTTTCGGCATCAACCAGCCCGAGATGACCTTGGAAGAGATTGGCGAGAAATACGATTTATCACGTGAGCGTGTTCGGCAAATCAAGGAGAAAGCCATCCGCCGCCTCCGCCATAACACTAAAAACAAGATGTTGAAGACCTATTTAGGTTGATTAAATTAATATATGAAATTATTACGAACGATTATCAGCGTTATTGCGCTAGTATTCCTTTTTAGCGGTCAGTCGCAAGCAAAGAGTGTCTGTATGCCCAAGATTTACCTTTTTGGCGTATCAATCTCTTTTAATGACTCGACCGTTTATTTCACTGACATTCAACAATTAGAGAATGCGTGGGTCATCAATAAATCAAAAATGCTGGAAGGCCGTAGCGATTACGCCAATCAATTTAAGTCTTATTTTTCCGGCCTGGGTGAAAAAGAGCGTACTTGTGTGGTTTATTACGCATTCACAGAAAAAGCCATCCAAAAGAAATTAGCGAAAATCCGCAAGCGTTTCACCAATCCCAAGAAACGTAAGTACGAGCATTACGAGATTAAGACTGTAGCAAGGGATCTATTCGTATTTCAACAAGTGACGCATCAGGATGATACGGATGAGCCTGTAATGAGTAAAGAAGAGCGTAAGGCCGCGGAAAAAGCCGCTAAACAAGCCGTTAAAGATAAACGTAGAGCCGAAGCACAAGCCGCCCAGGAAGCCAAGCGCAAGAAAAAAGAAGAGCAAAAAGCAGCGAAAGCGTCATAATCTCAAATGATGGATATCCAGATTAACCATTTCTCGATTGCTGACCTGGGGGTTGATATCATTTTCAATGATACCAGCATCAATAAGATGAGCCTGATACCTTCGTATGAACCGTTCCGCATCAACGAGGTCAAGGAGCCGGCTTTCATCAAATTGACTGTAGATGACACCTTAAAACCCATAGATAAAAAACTACGAGAGCGAATCCGCGATTTCGACACCGGCAATGGTGTCACTGTGGTGGACGAGACACCTGACGGCTACCAGTTTATCATCCGCGACATACGTGGTTATGACTGCTGTATGTTGCAGTCGAATCATGATTTCACCGATTGTTATTGTGCCTTGAACGGCAACTTCGACATGCGTCGTTTCGGTTTGAACAACGCACTGATGTTGGTGTATGCCTTTGCGTCATCGCGTAAAGACACGTTGTTGGTACATGCGTCATTGGTCAGGAAAGGCGATTATGGTTATGCTTTTATCGCTAAAAGCGGCACAGGCAAATCCACCCAAGTGAGCATGTGGCTGCGTTATATCGAAGGTTGTGATTTGATGAACGATGACAACCCTATTATCCGCATCATCGATGGCAAACCATATATCTACGGTAGTCCTTGGAGCGGCAAGACGCCATGCTACCGCAATGTGAAGGCCAAATTAGGCGCAGTGACACGTATCGACCGGGCTCCGGCCAACAGCATTGACAAACTGTCGCCTATTGAAGCTTTCGCTTCATTTCTCCCCTCCTGTTCTTCAATGAAATGGGACAAGGAGATATTCGGGTATGTTTGCGACACTGTAACAAAAGTGGTTGAGACGACCGGCATCTACACATTACACTGCCTTCCCAACCGGGAAGCCGCTGAAGTATGCCATGCTGCCATAGCCATAAAAGACGAATAAGTTTAACTTATCAAGTCATGCACATCGGACGTAATAAAAAACAAGAACGGCAGGAACCGGAGGCTAAGAAACTGTTTCCGAACGCAGTGCTATTACCACTCGTGGTAGAACTGTTGGAGAAAGGAAAGACGGTTACGCTCAACCTGCGCGGTTACAGCATGCGTCCTTTTTTGGAGAATGATCGCGACAAAGCGTTGCTGAAGAAAGCAGAGAACCCTAAGGTGGGCGATCCCGTTTTGGCAGAGATTTCCCCCAAACATTATGTATTGCACCGCATCATTGCTATAGACGGAGAAGACGTAACCCTTCGTGGCGACGGCAATTTATGGGAAGAACACTGTCAGTTAACTGACGTGAAAGGAGCCGTCATCGGCTTTTACCGTAAGGGACGCGACAAATTAGACCGTACTGACGGCAAGAAATGGAGGATTTACTCGTGGTTTTGGACGCGCCTCTACCCTATCCGCCGTTATCTGTTGGCGTTTTACCGACGCATTTGGCTGAAAATATTTAAACCCATATAAAATGAGAGCAAAAAAAGGATTTACCCTGCGTTCTGTCGTAGGAGAGAACATTATTGTTCCTGAAGGAAAAGAAAACATCGATGTCACCAACATCGTCAGCATGAACGAGAGTGCCGCCCTGTTGTGGAAGGCTATCGTCGATAAAGAGTCATTCACAGCCGAGGACTTGGCACAAATTCTGACCGATAATTACGAGGTGGATGAAGAAACCGCTCTTACTGACGCGAAAGCCATCGCCGCAAAATGGATTGAGACCGGGATTGCGGAAGAATAGTTTCAAAATGAATGGACACTAAATAATCAGAGGAAAGAAGAGCAATCTTCTTTCCTCTGATTATTATATTATCCTCCCGAAAAGATTAGATATGACAAAGTCATCTCAATCATTATCGTTTTCGGTTGCCTTGATGACGACCTTAATGCGTGAAATACGACGTTCTTCAACGGCAAGGACCTCAAAGAGATAGTTTTTGTAGGTGATTTGCTCATGAACAGCGGGGAATTCTCCTTTGAGTTCGAGCAAAAGACCAGCCAATGTATCAGCATCGCCTTCTACATCGGCAAATTCCTCATCGTCAATATCCAGAATACGGATGAAATCGCTTAAGAGTGTTTTACCCTCAAACACATAGGTGTTCTGGTTCAGGCGGGTGAATGTTTTCTCCTCTTCGTCGTATTCATCATTGATTTCGCCGACGATTTCTTCGAGAATATCTTCTAATGTGATCAATCCCGAAGTGCCACCAAACTCATCCACCACAATTGCGATATGTACCTTGTTCTCCTGGAAATCGCGAAGCAGGTCATCAATTTTCTTTGTCTCAGGCACGAAATAAGGAGGCCGGATGAGACTCTGCCAACGGAAGGTTGCAGATTTTCCAAGATGCGGCAAGAGGTCTTTGATATAGAGAATGCCTCGGATATTGTCCGTATTGTCTTGATAAACAGGTATGCGGCTATAATTGTTTTCGACCACGCATTTCAGCACGTCCGTAAAACTGCTTCTGATGTCAAGATCGACAATATCTTGCCGGGAAGTCATTACCTCCTTGGCAGTTTCGTCACCGAAACGTATGATACCTTGCAGCATGCTCTCTTCGTCGCGAATGTCATCTTTGTCTGTGAGTTCCAGCGCCTGCTCCAAGTCATCGACACTGAGAATATGATTTTCTCTCTGTACCACCTTTTCGGCGAGAACGCCACTACGCAACAGAACCCATTCCACAGGCCAGAAAATACGCCGGAAAAACATGATGCTGCCCGCTACCCTTCTACAATACTTCAGCGAATACTGTCGGCCATAAACTTTCGGCATGATTTCGCCAAACAACAGCAAGAGGAATGTAAGCAATACCGTAATGCAAATAAACTCCAGCACTTTGGCATTTCCGAAATCAATGGTATGCAGAAAGACATAATTGCAGAGCATGATAATAGTTACGTTGACCAA
>CAMJAO010000225.1 GCA_946403615.1 uncultured Prevotellaceae bacterium | reverse complement strand
ACCCACAACCTTCTGATCCGTAGTCAGATGCTCTATTCAATTGAGCTAGGGAGCCATTTTTGCAAATGCGGTTGCAAAGGTATGATGTTTTTTTGGATTGAACAAATTTTTTGGGGATTTTTTTGAGAATTTTTTATTGGAGGGGGATGGAAAGGAGGAGAGAATCATGTTTTTCGGATTGTTAATCCTTATATTCATGACGACTGGATTGCAAATCCAGCCGAACGGAGGACGGCAGAATGGGTATTATGGGTACGATGGTAGCGGATGAGTATTATGGGTACGGATGGGTGTTATGGGAAGAACGGGAGGAGGCGGGAGGTGTTTATGATTGGTCGTCGCGGAAGCGGTCGCCCCAGCAACGGAGCATTTGCTGGTAGAGTTTTTCCTCATTAGGATAATGCTGGGCCATCCACAAGCGGTGGTTTTTGAGTTCGTCGGGTAAAAATTGCTGTTCGACGAAATGGCCGGGGTAATCATGGGAATAACGGTATCCGTCGGAATATCCCAGTTGTGCCATGAGCGATGTGGGGGCATTGCGCAAGTGGAGGGGCACTGGCAGATTGCCTGTTTCGCGCACCAAGGCAAGCGCTTTGTCGATGCCGAGATAAGCGGAATTGCTCTTGGGGCTTGTGGCAAGATATACGGTGGCCTCGGCAAGAGGTATCCGGCCTTCGGGCCATCCTATTTTCATGACCGCGTCGAAAGCGGCATTGGCCAACAACAGTGCATTGGGATTGGCCAGTCCGATGTCTTCTGCAGCACTGATGACGAGTCTTCTGGCAATGAACGCAGGGTCTTCCCCACCCTCTATCATGCGGGCCATCCAGTAGAGAGCCGCATCAGGGTCGCTTCCGCGAATGCTTTTAATGAATGCCGATATGATGTCATAATGCATCTCGCCGTCTTTGTCGTAAGCGAGCGGATTTTGCTGCAAGCGGTTGACGACAAGTTCGTCGGTGATGACCACCTCGCTGTCATCATCACCTGTACCTACAGCAAGTTCCAGGATATTCAGCAATTTTCTGGCATCGCCTCCGCTATATCTCAGTATCGCGCCTGTGTCTTTGACGGTGATTTTGCGTTTTGAGAGTTCGATGTCCTGATGAATGGCGCGGTCGAGCAGTTTGAGCAAATCGTCCTTCTCAAGGGGTTTCAGCACATAGAGTTGACACCTTGACAGCAGCGGCCGGATGACCTCAAACGAGGGATTCTCGGTCGTTGCGCCGATGAGCGTGATGGTGCCTCTCTCGACAGCCCCGAGGAGAGAATCTTGCTGGTTTTTAGAAAAGCGGTGTATCTCGTCGATAAAGAGAATGGGCGAATGCTGGTTGAAAAATCTGGCGTTTTTTGCTTTTTCAATCACATCGCGGACGTCTTTCACGCCACTGGTCACGGCGCTGAGCGTGTAGAACGGCGTTTCGAGTTTGTTGGCGATGATTTGGGCAAGTGTGGTTTTTCCCACGCCCGGTGGTCCCCATAAGATAAATGAGGATATATGCCCTGTGTCGATCATTTGTCGCAGCACAGCGCCTTCGCCCACAAGATGCCTTTGGCCGATGTATTCATCGAGCGTACGGGGCCTTAATCTTTCTGCTAACGGTTGATTCATAATCCAAGTGCAAAGTTAATGAATTTATGAAGAGAATGAAAAAAAAGCAGATAATTTTTTGCAGATAATAGATTAATGTATATATTTGCAACGCACAAATGTGGGATTTCTATAACCCACCTTAAATCGAGACCAGAAACACTGCTAATGAAAATTACGATACTCCAGACAGACATCGAGTGGTCATTGCCTTTGCAAAACGCTCAGAAAGCTGAAGCGCTGATATCCTCAGCCCCGCCGAGCGACGTGTATGTATTGCCAGAGATGTGGAGCACCGGTTTTGCCACCCAAGCGAGAGGCATAGCCGAGAGTGACGACCAGTCATTGCAGTGGATGCGGCGGACCGCCCGTCGGACGGGTTCTGCCATATGTGGCAGCGTGTCGATCGTATGGGGTGACAGTCACCGCAACCGTCACTATTTTGTGCGGCCTGACGGCACCTACGATTTCTATGACAAGCACCACCTGTTTCGTCATGGCGGTGAAGACCGAGAGTATGAGTCGGGCGACAAGCGTACGATAGCCGAGTGGCAGGGCATGAGATTTTTGCTGCTCACATGCTATGACCTGCGTTTTCCGCTGTGGTGCCGCTACCGCGAGGATTACGATGCCATCATCGTAGTGGCGAATTGGCCCAAGAACCGAATGAACGCCTGGCATATCCTGTTGCGAGCGCGTGCCATTGAGAACCAATGCTATGTAATTGGCGCCAACCGCGTGGGTCGCGACCCTTACTGCCAATATACAGGACACAGTGTCATCATCGACCCTAAAGGCTTTACCGTGTCGGGCGGCGCAACGGAGGGCGAGACGATTGTGAGCGGGGAAATCTCGTTGGAAGAAGTGCAATCATTCAGAGAAAAATTTGAAGTATTAAAAGACAGAGATAACTATACATTATGAGACAAGAAAAGAGGACATTAAGTCTGAAGACACTGAACAAGAGCAACGTTTGGGACTTACAGGAAAACGACATTTTCCGTATGTGGGAAGCCGCTGAGAAAGATGCCGACCTGAAAGACAACGTACGCCGTTACCTTGATATCATCAAGAGTGCATTTGACATAGAAGAGGTGAAGGTGGACAAGCCTGAAATTATCAAAAAATACGAAGCACGCGGTTTCAAAGTGGGTCAGATACGCATGGACGAGAACACGAAATCGAAATGGGGCATCAAGAAACGCCCGATACTTCGTGTGACTGACCTGACGTATGAGAACATCCATCACATCAGCGCCGCGAAACTCATCGAGGTGTTGGACCGTAATTTCGGCGGCGGTTGGGACAGTCTTTCACAGAGCATCAAAGACATCATTGAGAGCGGCTTCGACATCAGCACCACTACCCTACCGAAAGACCGGCTGCGTAAACCCGGCGGAATGTACGAGAAAAAGGTGAACGACGGTTTCGAGGTATTGGAAATAACGAAGGGTCTTTGGATAGAGGCTATCTTTGCCAAAGCGAAGCCCGAAGTGGAGAAACCCCGGATGAAATACGATGATCCAGAAGACCTGCCCGAAAACGGTGAGGATGAAGACGAGGATCTGCCGGAAGTGGAGGACAACTATAACGACGACGATGATGACGACGATTACGACGA
Source organism: uncultured Prevotellaceae bacterium (assembly GCA_946403615.1). Taxonomy (GTDB): domain Bacteria; phylum Bacteroidota; class Bacteroidia; order Bacteroidales; family Bacteroidaceae; genus Prevotella. Next base: position 883 of record CAMJAO010000225.1, on the reverse strand, counting down.
GGACAAGTTGACCGAAGAGAGTTACCGCACGACGTTTGAGACCGACCCGGAGGATTTGAGCCTTGAGGCTGAAGGCATGAGCGATGAATACGAAGATGAATAAATAATAACAAAGGGGCCTTTTGAAACGCCCCCTTTTTTGATTTTCGGATTGGAGGAATGAGAACGGACGGAAGCCATAGGGATTATGGGAATAATGGGATATGGATGGGGAGAAGATAAACCTTTGAAATAAAATTGGATATATGGATTTTTCATCAGACGAATACCGGCGTGAGGAACTGATACTGCTCATTGAGCGGTCTGTGCAACAATTGACGCTTCAAGAATTAGAAGCACTCTATTATGATATGAGCACGAAAAATTACATTCACGAAGCGACATGAGCGACATCACCATCCGGCCGGCAACAGGACTCGACATCACGACCATCCACGAATTGGCATGGCGTATTTTTCCGCATACTTACCGTGAGATATTGACTCCAGAGCAAAATGCATACATGATGGAGTGGATGTACTCGGAGACCTGTCTGCGCGACCAAATGGCAAACGGACATCAATACCTGTTGGCATACGACGGAACGGTGGCAGTGGGTTATGTCAGTGTGGAACAACAAGACGAGCACCTATTTCATTTGCAAAAGATTTATGTGTTGCCCGAACGTCAGGGCGAAGGTGTGGGACGACAGCTGTTTGAGGCCGCCATCGCACTGATGAAAAGTCAGCATCCCGGCCCCTGCGCCATGGAACTGAACGTGAACCGCCAGAACCGGGCTGTCACGTTTTATGAGCGCATGGGCATGCACAAAGACCGCAGCGGCGATTTCGACATCGGCCACGGCTTCTACATGAACGATTATATCATGCGGATGGATATTTGA
>CAMJAO010000224.1 GCA_946403615.1 uncultured Prevotellaceae bacterium | reverse complement strand
TAAAACAGACCTCTCATGGCTGCCTCAGAATAGTACGACGTCATGCTGGTGGTGTCTTCGCCAATGAAGATGTCGGGCGTGATACCGCCGCCGCCATATACCTCGCGTCCGATGGAGGTTTTGTAGGCGGGACCTTCATTCTTGATGCTGTCTTGAGAGAAATACTCTCCATGCTGATAACGCAGTATCAGGTCTTCCTCATATTCCAGACCACGACCGGGTTTGTAGGGCTTTTGGATACAACGGCCCGAAGGGGTGTAGTAGCGAGCGATGGTCAGACGGAGCAGGCTGCCGTCGCTGAAAGGTATCTGTTGTTGCACCAGGCCTTTACCGAATGAGCGGCGGCCGATGATGGTGCCGCGGTCATTGTCTTGAATGGCTCCGGCGAAGATTTCAGCCGCAGAGGCTGACATTTCGTTGATGAGCACGATCAACGGCAAAGTCTTGAAATGCCCCGACCCCGTACTGGTATAGTCTTTACGAGGCGATTTACGGCCCTCGGTATAGACTATCATGCGGTCGCTTGGCAAGAACTCGTTCACCATCTGGATGGCACTGTCCATATAGCCGCCGCTGTTGTCACGAAGGTCGATGACCAAGTTCTCCATGCCTTTGTTCGAAAGGATTGACAGTTCACGAAGCATCTCTTGGTAAGTGTTCTCACCGAAGTTTTTGATGCGCATATATCCTGTCGTGTTGTCCAGCATATACGATGTGTTGATGCTGTTCACCACAATATCGTCGCGGGTCACTTCATATTCTTTGGGTTTGTTGCTTCCATAGCGCAGTATCCCGATTTTCACGACCGTGCCCCAAGGACCTTTTAAGCGGCGCATAGCCTCGTCGTTGGTTACTATTTCGCCTACGAAGGGTTCTCCGTCGATGCTCACAATCTTGTCGCCGGCAATTAGCCCGGCCTGCTCGGCAGGACCATCGCTGATGACATTTTGGATGCGCACTGTATCTTTACGTATCACAAACTCGATGCCTACTCCCGAGAACGAACCGCGCAAATCGTCGGTGGCTGACTGCACGTCTTTTGCACTGATGTAAACCGAATGGGGATCCAACTCTGCGATGATATTTGGCATGGAGCGCTCCACCAGGTCGTTGATGTCCACATCGTCAACGTATTGGTCATTGATTACTTTCAGCAAACTGTTAATGCGGCTCGGTCCTTCGCCCGCTATCTGCAGGCGGTTGCCCACAGCGCGCTTGGCATAAAAAGTGCCGATTACCACTCCCAGTATGACGCATCCAGCCATCATCACGGGCAGCCATTTCTTGCTCTTATCCTTTTGCATCTTCGTTCAAATTGATGTATTTCACTTCGATGTTTGCTCTCTTCAGCAGGTTGATGCCGTCCTCAAGGCGGTATTTTTCACCATAAACCACACGGCGGATGCCCGATTGGATGATGAGTTTGGCACATTCGATACAGGGCGAGGCGGTCACATAGAGCGTCGAACCGTCACTGTTGTTGCTGCTGCGCGCCAGTTTGGTGATGGCGTTGGCTTCTGCGTGAAGCACATAGGGTTTCGTCACATTGTTCTCGTCCTCACAAATATTTTCAAAACCGCTTGGCGTGCCGTTATAACCGTCGCTGATAATCATCTTGTCTTTTACTACCAGCGCACCTACTTTTCGGCGTTGGCAATAACTGTTCTCTGCCCATATCTGTGCCATGCGCAGATAGCGATGGTCCAATAATTCCTGCTTATCCATTGCTCTGTAATATACTTTATATGCCTATAGTCCTGCACTTTATTATTTCAACCTCACGACCTCACCGTCTCTTTATCCCGTTTCTTTTCAAAAGTGCGTCGATGGTGGGCTCGCCACGGCGGAAACGCTTGTAGAGGGTCATCGGATGCTCTGTGCCTCCGCGCGACAGCACTTCGTCGCGGAAACGCTGGGCGGTTTTCTGGTTGAAGATGCCTTCGCGCTTGAATACACTGAATGCGTCGGCGTCAAGCACTTCTGCCCATTTGTAACTGTAATATCCCGATGCGTAGCCGCCTGCCATGATATGCGAGAATTGCGTCGTCATACATGTTTCAGGCAGTTGTTTTGTGACGATGGCTTTTTTCCAAGCGGCTTTCTCAAATTCGATGATATCTTCATCAAAGGGCTGGCTCTTCGTGTAGTAAGCCATGTCCAACAGACAGAAACTCACTTGGCGCATACAGGCGTAGGCGGACATGTAATTCCGGCTTTTTACTATGCGCTTAATCAGTTCGTCGGGTAAAGGCTCGCCTGTCTCGAAATGGAAGGCGAAGGTGCGGAGAAATTCTTTCTCTATCGAATAATTTTCCATGAATTGTGAAGGCAGTTCCACAAAATCCCACAACACATTGGTGCCCGACAAACTTTCAAAACGGGTGTTGGCAAACATACCGTGCAAGGCATGGCCGAATTCATGCAGGAATGTCTCCACTTCGCCCAATGTCAGCAGCGCTGGCTTTTCGGCGGTTGGCTTGGTCAGGTTCATCACCACGCTGACATGGGGACGTACATTCACTCCCTTATGGTCTATAAATTGTCCTTGATATTCTGTCATCCACGCACCGCCTTGTTTGCCTTTGCGGGGATGGAAATCAGCGTAGAACACAGCCAGATAACTGCCGTCGCGGTCAAACACCTCGTAAGCCTTCACATCGGGATGATATACGGGTATGTCTTTATTCTCCTTGAATGTGATGCCGTACAAACGGTTGGCAAGTCCGAAAACACCGTCTATCACGCGCGACAATTCAAAATACGGGCGCAGCATTTCTGCGTCTAAGTCGTATTTCTTCATCTGGAGTTTGTGTGAGTAGAAGGCGAAATCCCATGGCTCTAACTGAAAGTCCTTGCCTTCCATCTTCTTTGCCATCTTCTCAATCTCTGCCACTTCTTTCACAGCCGTGGGCTTATAGGCGTCAATCAATTCATCGAGCAGATGATACACATTGCGCTTGTTCGTAGCCATGCGACGTTTCAGCACATAGTCGGCATAGGTGCGATAACCCAGCAGTTGCGCCACTTCACGACGGATATTGACGATGCGTTTGCAAATGTCAAGGTTATTCTCGGTGTTGTCATGTGTACATAATGTATTGTAGGCCATGTACATCTCGCGACGCAATTCTCGCTGTGTGGAGTATTTCATGAAAGGCCCCATGCTCGGAGCGTCGAGTGTGAACAACCAACCCTCTTTACCCGCTTCTTGGGCTGCCAGTGCCGCGGCTTCGCGGGCTGTCTCGGGCAGACCGTCCAATTGTGACTCTTCGGTGATGTGCAGGGTATATGCCTTGCGGTCTTTCAACAGGTTTTGTGAGAATTGCAGGGTCATCATGCTTGCCTCTTCGGTCAGTTGGCGTAGATGTTCCTTATCCTCGTCGCTGAGCAAAGCGCCAGAACGTACAAATCCCTCATAGGAATTGTCGAGTAGTTTTTTCTCCTCCGGTGTCAGTCGGCGGTGATGCAGATGAACGGCTTTCACACGCTCAAACAGCCGTTTGTCTAACCGCATGTCATTGGCGTGCTTGGTCAGGATAGGTTGCATCTTCTGAGCCAAAGCGTCCATCTCATCGTTGGTCTCGGCGCTCAACATATTGAAAAACACTGTCGTCACACGTTCCAGCAAGTCATAATAACCTTCGGGGTCTTTTGGGTCGGTAATCAATGTGTTGTCAAATGTGGGCTTGGCGGGGTTCGTCACCGTCTTTTCCATATACTCCTTGTCACGACGGATGCCCTCCATCATGGCTTCCTCATAGTCTTCCAGACGGATACGGTCAAAGGGCACCGTGTCATGCGGTGTATGGTAAGGCTCAAAAAACGGGTTGATTCTCTTCTCTTTCTCTTCTGACATAATGGTATGTTCGTTCATACTAACGTTATCGCTCTTCAATCAATGACTTTTCGAATTATTCAAAATGCAAAATTAGCATAATTATTCAGTCTTACCAACACTTCCCCCCGATTTTTAAGAATTATTCAGCAAATTCCTCATTCTTCATTCTATTATTCTTCATCGCGAAGCGATAATTCCACATTCTTCATTCGTAATTCCTAATAATTCCCTACCTTTGCACCCATGAAAAGATATTTTATCGATCTCTCTTTCGACGGTACCAATTATCACGGGTGGCAAATCCAACCCAATGGTATGTCTG
>CAMJAO010000223.1 GCA_946403615.1 uncultured Prevotellaceae bacterium | reverse complement strand
TCTGCATCACATTGAACTTCTTGGCAAGTGCGCTCTGCAGACGTGTGGTGTCCAGTCCGGCGAGAGTAGTCACCTGTCCGGGTTTCAAACCAGAGTAAAGCAAGGTCACCAGACCGGTCAGGTCGGCGGGGTTGAAGATAATCACCACGTGCTTTACATCGGGGCAGTAGGTCTTGATGTTCTGGCCCAGTTCCTCGGCGATTTTGCAGTTGCCGGCGAGAAGGTCCTCACGGGTCATGCCAGCCTTACGGGGAGCACCACCTGATGAGATGATGTACTTCGCACCGATGAAAGCCTCTTTGGCGTCGGTGGTGGCGGTGATTTTCACGTTGCCGAAACCGCTCTGGCGCATCTCCTCGGCCACGCCCTCGGGTGAGAACACGTCGTAAAGACAAATGTCGTTTGTCAGACCCATCATCAGTGCGGTCTGTACCATGTTTGAACCGATCATGCCAGCTGCGCCGACGATGGTCAGTTTGTCGTTAGTTAAAAATGCCATTGTAAATGTTTTATTTAAGGTTTGGTTTATATTTTGTGAAGTAAAAAAGGGGTGTAGGGATGATTACCCCCAACTGCTTGCAAAGATATAAAAAAAAACAATCATTTGATATTTATTTAGGAATTATTTATCTTTTAATAAGAAATCTTTGTATCTTTGTCATGTCGATATGACAAAACAGGCTTCGACAAGTTATTATTCATCAAACTACAACCGATTATATCATGAACAGCATCATCAATGACAGATTGCTAGCGTTGCGCGAAGTGATGCGGCGCGAACGCCTCGATGCGTTTATCTTTCCCAGCACCGACCCTCATCATGGCGAATATGTGCCCGCTCATTGGGAGGGGCGTAAGTGGATATCAGGTTTTGACGGTTCGGCGGGTACGGCAGTGGTCACCCTTCACAGTGCGGCCCTCTGGACCGACTCGCGCTATTTCATCGCTGCCGAGCAACAACTCGCCGGAACGGAGTTCGTGCTCATGCGCGAACGGGTCAGCGGCACACCCTCGATACCAGAATGGATAGCCAATGAACTGACCGAGGGCGAATTCCGCGAGGCTGGCGTCGATGGTATGGTCATGTCGTACAGCGACACACAGGCGCTCACCGCCGAACTGCGGCAGCGCGGAGGTATCACCCTGCGCACCAATTTCGATCCGCTCGCCCTGATTTGGAACGACCGGCCACCCGTGCCGCTTTTCCCCATCGCCCTCCATCCTATAGAATATGCCGGCGAGGATGCGCTGAGCAAGGTGACACGCATCCGTCAGGCCCTGCGCGCGCAACATGTCGACGGCATGCTTATCGCATCGCTCGACGACATTGCCTGGACACTCAACCTCCGTGGCTGCGATGTGCATTGCAATCCCGTGTTTGTGGCTTACCTGCTCATTGACACGCAAAAGGTCACCCTTTTCGTCGACCGTCGTAAACTGACTGCCGAGGTGGCGGGCTACCTGTCGCAAATAGGCGTGGTGGTCGATGACTACAGCCGTGTGGCCGACGGATTGCGCGATTATTTCGAGTATAATATTCTCTTAGACCCTGACGAGGTATGCTACACCTTATATAAATGTGTGACACGTGAGGTGGTGGCGATACCGTCGCCCGTGCCGTCGCTCAAGGCGGTGAAAAACGAGACCGAACGTCTGGGTTTTCGTAATGCGATGCTCCGCGACGGCATCGCCATGACCCGTTTCCTCTGTTGGCTCGACTCCGCTGTCGCGCAGGGCGGAGTCACGGAACTGTCAGCGGCAGAGCGCCTGCGTCAGTTCCGCGCTGAAATGCCATTGTACCAGGGGCTGTCGTTCGACACCATCGCCGCTTATCAGGCGCATGGCGCAATCGTGCACTATGAGCCGACGGCTGAGAGCGACGTGGAATTGAAACCTGAGGGACTGTTTCTCGTCGATTCCGGCGCGCAATACCTTGACGGCACCACCGACATCACGCGCACCATCGCCCTTGGACCGCTCACCGACGAGCAGCGGCAAGTCTATACCCTTGTGCTAAAAGGACATATAGCACTGCAGATGCTCAAGTTCCCCGACCATGCCTCCGGCACCCAACTCGATGCCGTCGCGCGCAGTCCGCTCTGGGCCGCAGGGCTCAACTACCTGCATGGCACGGGCCATGGGGTAGGGGCGTACCTCAATGTGCACGAGGGTCCTCACCAGATACGCATGGAGTGGCGGGGCGAACCGCTTCGTGAGGGCATGACCGTGACCGATGAGCCCGGTATCTACCTCGAAGGACGGTTTGGCGTGCGCATCGAAAACACACTGATGGTCATGCCGTACATGGAGACCGAGTGCGGCCGCTTCCTCCAGTTCGAGACGCTCACGCTCTGTCCCATCGACCTGAGGCCCGTCATTCCCGAACTGCTCTCGCCCGAAGAGACGGCATGGCTCAACGACTATCACGCCCGTGTGCGCGAAGTGCTCACACCCCATCTCGATCCCACCACCGCCAAATGGCTGGAAGAGACGACGAGGGCATAAAAACTCACCCCAACCTCCCAAGGGAGGGAGAGGGAATAATTAGAACAGAATATTATAGTATTAATGGTATAGAAGAGCCTGAATGCCCTATTTAAACATGAGTTGGATGAATATATTATTCGAACTCATGTTATTTAGGACAGCCTGAAAGGCTAATCTGTAAAGCCCAGGGCCGCCCAGGGCTTGCTTGGAATTGTTATTTGCTAAATCTCTCACCGACAAAGCCTCTTCCGATTTGACCAGCTATTAGATCGAAATGTTGAAATACTGGCGGTGTCGGAGAAAGATCGTAATAATCCATTTCCGCTATTGGCAGGCAAAAATACTCCATTTGGTCATAGCTTGTATAGAGACGAGGAAGCACAGGATTATTGTCATATATCCATCGCTTCACATCGTCATCCACATTGAAGTTCACCATTCCTGAACAGCGAACAGAAATGTTGTCAGCGTAGGCCAGTATCTCAACATTGGGATTCTGACGTAATTCATGCCAAACAGCTTTCTTGGCGGAGGTGGCAAAATAGAGCACGTGCCCTTCCTGTTTCATGATTTGGAAGTTGCGCAACTTAGGAAGATTGCCCTTACAGGTTGCAAGGGCAATCTCTTTGTGGTCTTCAAGAAACTGAATTGCTTTGTCAAACATATCGCTTTACCATTCCAGTTCTTCCTGCAGAATTACGCCATCTGCCATGGGACTGTCAGCTTCGGTGAAGGCATTGGCTTTGTACTGGATGCAGAGCATGGTCAGATTCTGCTTGCCTGTGTTCTTCAGTGCACGCTTGCCATCGGGAGCGACGCGGATGATGGTTCCTTCGCTGACGGGAAAGATGTCGCCATCCACCTGATACAGTCCCTCACCCTTCAGGATGAAGTACAGTTCTTCATGAGTCTTATGCGTGTGCAGGAATCCGCTGTCCTGACCAGGAACAAGTGTCTGGAAACTAAACTCGCTGCCCGTAGCACCTACAGACTGACCTGCGAACACCTTACCCTGAATGAAAATGTCCGGCCCCATGGGAAGCACATGCTCGATAATCTCATTCATTTTACCTACGCTTACTGCGCTGAAGTTCTTACCTACTTGAATTGTCTCAATCTCTTTCATTGTCTTTGCATTTTATTAATTATACATGTTTGTTCTGAATTGCACTGCAAAAATACTAATAGTTAGCGAATCCCACAAGAAGGCACTTTTTGGTGGGATAGTTACCAAATAGTAGGAATTGTGAAGTTATCGGACTTCCGCGAAAACGACTTTAACTAAGATTAACATAGTACAAATTCGTTACTTGGTTACTTTTTGTTACTTTTGCACGGAAGTCAGCGTGGGAACAGGCTGCGCCCATGTAATTCGAGCAATCTCGATTACATTCGGTTTGTACGGTTCTTACAAATTAACAATAGTTATGGCAGATATCAAAGCTGAGTATTTGGCCTGTCCTATCAGGCAAGTGGTAAGTCGTTTTGGAGACAAGTGGTCTATGTTGGTGCTCTATATGCTTCACACCAACGAGACGGGTATATTACGTTTCAATGAGATCCGTCGGCTGATGACGGACTGTTCCCAGAAGATGCTCTCGCAGACGCTGAAGAATCTGGAACAGAGCCATCTCGTTCATCGCAAGGTCTATCCCGAGGTTCCTCCCCGAGTAGAAT
>CAMJAO010000222.1 GCA_946403615.1 uncultured Prevotellaceae bacterium | reverse complement strand
CGGGGCAGAATGTCCAACCGTTCACCTCCAGCGTTTTGCGGTGCTGGCGTGTGGTATAGCGTCCGCCTCTGTAATAGGTGTTGGTCTCGATGATGGTGGCGTCTTTCAAGTCCTTCTCTATCAAAGCCTTGACCCATTCGCTTGGGATGATGTTAGGACCATTTGGCTCACCTGTATGCAGTTTCACACCCACACGTCCTTCTATCTTACCACAAACCTGCTCGTAGGCGTTGATAAGCCCTTCGGCAGAGAGGTTGCGTGTGAAATATACCACCGACTCGTTGCCTGTACGTTGGTCATAAGCCACGTATTTATTGCCGCCGGTGCCAGCCACGGGTTTGCTGTATGTGTTTTGTGCGGACACGATAAGGCATGTCATGCCAATCGATAATAAAAGGAGTATTCTTTTCATAGGTTAATAGTAGAAATATGTAAATGTTTTTGCAAAAATACTCAAAATGCATCAATTACAAACAACTTTCTTGAAAAAAAACAGATAAAGATGTGACGTTTACGTATTTTTCATTATCTTTGCAAAAACCATTTATTACTAACCGCATGAAATACAAAAGATTATCACCTTTGATGTTGTCGGCGCTCTCTGCGGCATTCCTCGCGCTCGGGTTCGGCTCATGCAAGTCGAAAAAAGCCCTGGTGCAAAAACGGATGGAGATAGAGGCTAAAATGGCAAGAATCGATAGTGAAATAGCCGACAGCTATTCGATATTGGCACAAATGCAGAAGGAATATGAAAACATCGGCCGCGGTGAGACCGTCTATGGCGGGCCCAACAATATGGCCGAAGCGGTCAGAAGAATGAACGAACGGCATGAGCGACAGCGCCAAGAGTGCCGTGAAGCCATGCAAAATGTCCAGGACCAAATCGACAGCCTGAAAAACGAAAAGACGAAGGCTGTTGAAGAGATGGATAAACTCGGCAAATAAAGCATGAAATATCGCGGGCTGTCGATAAGAAAGCGTCTTGGGCTGGAGATACAGCGCAAGATGCAGCAGCATATTGTGGCGGAACATCCACTCTACCAGTTGTTTTGGGAGTGTACGTTGCGCTGCAATTTGCATTGTAGGCATTGTGGAAGCGACTGCAAAACAGTGGCCGGTCATCCCGACATGCCCCTTGACGACTTCCTCCGGGTGCTCGATTCCATTGCCAAGAAAAAAGACCCTGAGACGGTCTTTGTCATGATTACCGGCGGCGAACCGATGGTCCGTGAAGATATCGTCACCTGTGGAGAGGAAATATGGAAACGGGGATTCCCATGGGGGCTCGTCACCAATGGGCTGTATCTCTCAACCGAACGTTTGGAGCAGTTGCGCAAGGCGGGCATGCAGGCTACGACCATCAGTCTCGACGGATTAGAAGACAATCACAATTGGATGCGTGGAAACAAAAACAGTTTCCAAGCCGTAGATGGAGCCATCGACTGGTTGGCGAAGCAGACGGGCATAGTGTGGGACATCGTCACCTGTGCCACGGAGCGTAATTTCGATGAACTGCCGCAGTTGCGCGATTACCTTATCAGCAAAGGTGTCGAGTCATGGCGATTGCTCGATGTGTTTCCCGTCGGGCGCGCGGCGCAAAACCCAGAATTACTCCTTTCCGACGAGCATTTCCGCCAACTGCTCGATTTCATTGCCGAAACACGCCGTGGAGGCTGTATCGTCTGTGCATACGGATGCGAGGGGTTCGTCGGTAAATATGAGTTGGATGTGCGAGATTACAGTTTTTTCTGCAAGGAGGGCATAACCGTAGGGTCTGTGCTCATCGACGGCAATATCTCTGCTTGTTCCAGCATCCGCTCCGACTATCATCAGGGCAATATTTACAAAGACGATTTCATGGATGTGTGGGAAAACCGCTTTGAGGTTTACCGCGACCGCGAATGGATGCACCGCGACCAGTGTGCCGACTGCAATATGTACCGTTATTGCAAAGGCAGCGGCATGCACCTCCGCGATGGCGACGGCCGTCTTATCCAATGCCACTTGTCCAGACTCATGAAGTGAAGGGTTGTTGTCGTTTATGAGTCTGGGATTTTAGACGATAGTTCTCCTATGAGGGCTTAGGCTTCTTTCTAGGTGCTATGAGTCTTTCGAGCATTCTTAGCTCAAAATGATTACTAATCACGCCCCTCGCCTTTTGGAGAGGGGGCAGGGGTGAGGTTTTTCCCCAACTTCCTGATCACCTTACACGGATTCCCTGCCGCCAAGCAGTCGGAGGGAATGTCGCGTATCACCACCGAACCCGCGCCTATCACCGTGCGGTCACCGATGGTCACTCCCGGGCAAATGGTCACGTTGCCGCCTATCCAGCAGCGCTCGCCGATATGCACAGGACGGCAGTTCTCCCACACGTCGCGCTCGTCGGCATCCACGGGGTGCTCCGAGGTGTAAATACACACATTGGGCGCTATCAGCGTCTTGCGACCGATGTAAACGCCGCCGCCGTCGAGCACCGTACAGCCGAAATTCACAAACACACCTTCCTTGGCAAAGATACGGCTGCCGTAGTCGCAGTAGAAGGGTGGTTCTACATACACGTCGGGCGCACTGTTGGGCAGCAGTTCACGTGTCACAGCCGCCATGCTCTCATCGTGATATTCAGTGATGTTCAATCGCCGCAACAGTTTCTTCACCTCGTCGCGCCAGGCTCGCATTTCAGGGATGTGTGCATCGTAATGCTCACCCGCGGCCATCTTCCGCAGTTCCTCTTGCAATCTCGGATTCTGTTCCAATTCTTCTTTTCTGGTCATGGTATATAGGATGTTTTTCGGATGCAAAAATAATGTTTTTCCCGAAAAATGCCATTTTGTAAACGATGAAAAGTACCAAATAATTGTTGATTTGTTGCATTTTGTCCATTCCGCATAATAGCGTGTTGTCAGAATGGAAAAAAAATGTTACCTTCGCACAATAATTATGAATAATTAAGCCTGAATCATTATGAATAAAAGAACAACACTTTGCGCTGCGTTTTTGGCAGCGGCTTTGGGTCTTTACGCTCAAAAGGCCATGACCCCGCCTAAAGGCGGAACTCCCATTAGTGACGAATTACTCGGTATCTTCTTCGAGGATATCAGCAGTGCAGCCGACGGCGGACTATACGCCGAACTGATACAAAACGGCTCGTTCGAGTTCAGCCCTTCCGAACGCGACGGTTGGGGACCTGGCACTGCATGGAAAGTGGTTCGTCCCGGTCATTCTCTCGGTTACCTCGAGGCACGCACCGACAATCCCATCCATGAGAACAATCCGCACTTCATGCGGCTGATGACCGAACGTGTAGGACATTACTATGATTTCAAGGGCTGGACCGGCTATGGCATCCAGAACGACGGCTTTGGAGGCATCTCTGTCAAAGCGGGCGAGAAATACGATGTGTCTGCCTTCCTCCGCAATGTGAAAGGTGATGCGAAGAAAGTCAGAGTGGCGCTCGTGGAACCGCAAGGGTGGGGCAGAGACCCCAAACTGATTGCTGACGTGGAGTGGGATGTCAACAACACCCAGTGGCAGAAATTCAATGCTACTCTCACTGCCGGTGAGACCTCGCAGAAAGCAGCCCTCCAGATACTTGTGCTCAACGTGGGCACACTTGATGTCGACCAGATATCGCTCATGCCCCAAGACACCTACAAAGGTCACGGCATGAGAAAAGACCTGGCTCAGGCGTTGGCCGACCTCCATCCTAAGTTCATGCGTTTCCCTGGTGGATGTGTGGTGCATGGCGGTGGCGACGGATTCTGGGATACCTACCGCTGGAAGACGACTGTCGGACCGAAAGAGCAGCGCCGTGGACTGAAAAACACTTGGGGATACCACCAGTCCATGGGATTGGGCTATTTCGAGTATTTCCAGTTCTGCGAAGACCTCGGTATGCAGCCCGTTCCTATTCTCCCGTGTGGTGTCAGTTGTCAAGGTACAAACGGTGGCTGGGGTATGAAAGACCAGGCCCAGGATTGGGTCCCCATGGATCAGATGGACGAGTGGGTGGATGAAGCCCTCGACCTTATCGAGTGGGCCAATGGAGATGTCAACACCAAGTGGGGACGTGTCCGTGCTGAGGCAGGCCATCCCGCACCCTTCAACCTCAAATACCTCGGACTGGGTAATGAGGAGCGCATCTCTCCCGAATTCATCGAGCGTTTCAAATACATC
>CAMJAO010000221.1 GCA_946403615.1 uncultured Prevotellaceae bacterium | reverse complement strand
AAAAAAGAGTGTCAAGACAACGAAAGCAGTTTGTTTTTTGCTCAACTTTTATTTTTTTTGTACATTTGCGGGGAAAATCAGAAAAACGACTATGGAAGAATACATTGTTTCGGCATTGAAGTACCGTCCGCTGACGTTTGATTCAGTGGTGGGACAGCGCACGCTGACCACGACGCTGAAAAACGCCATACAGACGGGAAAACTGGCCCACGCATATCTCTTCTGCGGACCACGCGGCGTAGGTAAGACCACCTGCGCACGTATCTTCGCCAAGACCATCAACTGTCTCACCCCGGATGCCAACGGAGACCCCTGCGGCACCTGCGAGAGCTGCAAGACATTCAACGAAGGACGCAGCATGAGCATACACGAACTGGACGCAGCGTCGAACAACTCGGTGGACGACATACGCGAACTGTGCAAGCAGGTGCAGATACCGCCCCAGATAGGAAAATACAAGGTGTTCATCATCGACGAGGTGCACATGCTGTCGGCATCGGCTTTCAACGCCTTCCTCAAGACGCTGGAGGAGCCGCCATCGTATGTCATCTTCATCCTCGCCACGACGGAGAAGCACAAGATTCTGCCCACCATCATCTCACGATGCCAGATATACGATTTCGACCGCATGAGCGTGCCCGACATCATCAATCATCTGAAAATGGTGGCCGACAAAGAGGGTATCCGCTATGAGGAGGAAGCGCTCAACGTCATAGCCGAGAAAGCCGACGGCGGCATGCGCGACGCACTCTCCATCTTCGACCAGTGCGCCAGTTTCAGCCAGAACGACATCACCTACGCCAAGGTCATCGAGAACCTCAACGTGCTCGACAGCGACAATTATTTCCGCATCATCGACCTGAGTCTGGAAAACAAAGTGAGCGACATCATGCTGCTGCTCAACAACGTGATAGCCAAGGGGTTTGACGGTGGTCATCTCATCAACGGTCTGGCCGCTCATGTGCGCAACGTGCTCATGGCGAAAGACGAGCAGACACTGCCGCTGCTCGAGGTGTCGGAACGGGTGAAAGAGCGTTTCCGCGAACAGGCGCAGCGATGCCCCGTGACCTTCCTCTACGACGCGCTGAAAATCATGAACCGATGCGATATCAATTACCGGCAGAGTTCTAACAAACGGCTGCTGGTGGAATTGACACTCATAGAAGTGGCACAAATCACACAGGAGGACGACAGCCCGGGAGCGGGGCGCCGCCCCGCAAGAAGAATAAAATCCCTGTTTCAGAAAATCATGGTCAACACTCAGAGCAAACCGGCCCCGCAGGTGGCCGCGTCTGAGCACGGTATGCGACGCGAAAAGACGGCTTCGCAGCAACCCGTCGTGACCCCAGCCGTCAACAAAGCCAACATTGCCTCGACTGGCGAAGCCCCGGCCTCAGCGGCTTCTGCGGCCCAAAACGCGGGTCCTAAGCCGACACCCAAGAAACTCGGCAACATCATCGCCACATTTGATAATCTGCGCAACAAAAGCCAGAAAGTCTACATCAAAGAGGAAGACACGGAAGTGACGACCACCGAAAACGCGCCGTTCACACAAGAGGATCTGGAGCGCGAGTGGTACGCCATGTGTACGCGTATGCCACAGTCGATGGTGGGATTGTCGTCGCGTATGAAAAACATCTCCCCAGCCATCACCGATTTCCCGCATATCGAACTGGTCATCGACAGTCAACTGCTACTCGACGAACTGATGCCCATCCGCGGGCGCATCCGTGCCACGATGGCCAAGGCGCTGCACAACAAAGACATACAATTCTCCATGAGGTTGGCAAAAGCCGAGGAGACGAAGAAAATCCTCTCCAAACGCGAACTCTTTGACAACCTCCGCCAAGAAAATCCCGCTATCGAAAAACTCCGCCAACTCTTAGACCTTGAGTTGAGTTAAGAATGTGGAATGGTCGCACAAGTGCGATGTAGAATGAAGAATGACGAATTGCTACTGAGTACCAATTCGTCATTCTTCATTTATTCATTCTTCATCGCGGAGCGACAATTCTTCATTCGCCACTCCACATACGTCATTAAATCAGCGGCATCCCGGCGCGCTCGCACTCATCGCGCATGTCGTCGGGCCAGATGCTGGCTTGTATCTCGCCGATATGCGCTTTATGAAGCAGCACCATGCAGAGACGGCTCTGACCGATACCGCCGCCGATGCTCAAAGGCAGTTTACCGTTGAGCAACTGCTGGTGGAAGAACAACTGTTCACGGCCCTCCTCGCCTTCTAATTGCAATTGACGCAGCAACGAGTCTTTATCGACGCGGATGCCCATCGACGACAGTTCGAGCGCATGTCCGAGAATGGGATACCAGATGAGAATGTCGCCATTGAGTCCCATGCGCCCGTCCTCTGCCACAGTCGACCAGTCATCGTAGTCGGGTGCGCGCCCGTCGTGCTTCTCCCCATTGGAGAGTTTGCCGCCGATACCGGTAATGAACACTGCGCCGTAGGCCTTGCAGATGGCGTCCTCGCGCTCCTTCGGCGTCTTGTCGGGATACATCTGCAACAGGTCTTCGCTATGGATGAAATGTATCTTTTCGGGAAGGAAGGGTTTCAGTTGGGGATAGGTCTCGCATGTGAGGTATTCCGTGCGCAAGATGGCCGCATAGATTCGGTTCACGATGTCGTGAAGGAAAGCCACGCTACGCTGCTCGGGACGTATCACCGCCTCCCAGTCCCACTGGTCGACATAGAGCGAGTGGATGTTGTCGAGTTCCTCGTCGGCACGGATGGCGTTCATGTCGGTATATACGCCGTAACCCGGCTCAATCTCGTATTCGGCAAGTGTGAGCCTTTTCCATTTGGCGAGCGAGTGCACCACTTCAGCCTTGGCGTCGCCCAAGTCTTTAATCGGGAACGTCACGGCACGTTCCACCCCGTTCAGGTCGTCGTTGATACCCAGACCTTTGAGCACGAACAATGGTGCCGTGACGCGCCGCAGTCGCAATTCGGTAGAAATATTTTGCTGGAAAAACTCCTTTATCAGTTTGATACCCTGTTCGGTCTGCTTCATGTCAAGCAGTGCCTCATAATCCACGGGTTTAATCAGTTTGCTCATGTCTCTTTTTTCAATTTTCGGTGCAAAGGTACAATTATTTCACAAAAGAGCAAGCAAAATATCAATTTTTTTTGCAAATAGTAAGCATTTAATCCATTTTCCTTACATTTTGTACATTACTCTATCTCTTTTTCAACCATTTCTCTTTGTTTTCCATCAGGTTTTTTCTCCGTTAGATTTGGAGAATTGGATATTTCTGCTTACTTTTGCATCCGCAAATCGCAAACGGTCCCGTAGCTTAGCTGAATAGAGCGTCAGATTCCGGTTCTGAAGGTCTTGGGTTTGAATCCCAACGGGATCACATAATAAGAAAGTGAATGATTGCAAGCTCGCTTGTGGATTATTCGCTTTTTTATTTTAGTGCCACTTCGTGGCAGAAATCAATCAAATTTCTTCAAATCAATAGGGAATAGTATATAATTTGGCCCTAAATTGAATTTATAGGTATAATTTCGGCAATTATATGCCAATTTTGTTATACCTTGTGGGTAATCTTTTAGCGGAGCTAATAAAAGCATTATATCACCAACCACCCTTACCCCTCATTAAAGGAGGGAAGACAGTGTTTGCTAATACAAAAAAAACATAAAAAAACACGTTCTTGTGTAATTTTTACACAAAACATTTGCACGGATAAAAATATTCAGTTACCTTTGTTGCGTAAAAATTACACAAATAAATAAAAAAGTATGATTAGAGGTATTCATGTGAGCGGATTCAAAGAGGAAGAAAAGAAGTTAACTCTGAAGGAGGAAAGGAGCGGGCTTCTGAGTGTGAGACATTGTTTGTTTAACAAAGTGGTTGAAGGTGCGAGGGAAAATGTGTTGGTGGGGTTGACGAGTAAATTCAGGGGATTGAGTTATGAGGATTTAGAGGAGGTTTATAATGACGCCTGTTTGGTGTTGTGGGAAAAAATGACGGATAAGGGGTTTGAATTGAGAGAGAAGAGTCTGGTCGGCTATCTGTTTAAGATTTGTTGGAATATAGGAATGCATTATTTGAGGAAGTTGAATGAGGACGTGGTGAGTTTTAATATGATTATGGAAAGAGGTTATGTGAAATGTGGTGAGACAGGAAGAGGGATTGAAGATATGTTTGACGTGATGGATGA